>CACNQW010000015.1 GCA_902622745.1 uncultured SAR116 cluster alpha proteobacterium | reverse complement strand
ATTTCAATTTTTGCATTTTTAGGTGTAGCATTTGCTCAAAGAATGGACGCTCATATACGTATGGAACTTCTTGTCGCAAATTTAAAAGGGAGAATTAAATGGACAGTTGAGTTTATTGCAACATTTTGCGCATTTATAGTCATTGGGATTCTTATATATTATAGTAGTTTATTTGCAATAGACGCATATGTAATTGGTGACAGTACAATGGATTATTTATTTCCAACTTGGCCAGCAAAAATTTTAGTTCCTATAGGTTTTACAATTTGGTTTTTTAGACTTTTTATAGAATTAATTGGTTATTTAAGATTAGCTATAAATGTTAATGCCGAACCTATTTATGTTCCAATTATCAAAACAGCCGAAGAATTAGCAAACGAAGAAATTAAATCAATAAGAGAATAATATGTTTTTTGAAAAACTACTTCAAGGACAGCCAGAAGGGATATTTGGCATAGGATATAATGATCCCTCATTAGTTGGAGTAATTTGTACATGTATTCTTTTGGTTTTAGTTATCTGCGGTGTAAGAGTTGTAATTGCAGCCAGTATCGCTGGAATAATTGGACTTGTAGAATTAATTGGAGTTGGTCCAGCTTTAGGTAACATTGGAGCAATACCATATTCAAAATCTGTTACATTTGTTCTTGGTTTATTACCAATATTTATATTAATTGGTTTTTTAGCCTATCAAGCTGGGATAACAAGACAATTGTTTGAAGCAGCTAAAGCATGGGTTGGTTTTGTGCCAGGTGGACTTGCTGTAGCTACAGTTTTTGCAACTGCTGGGTTTGCTGCAGTTTCAGGAGCTTCTACTGCCACAGCAGCTGTTTTTTCAAGAATAGCTATACCTGAAATGCTTAAAGAAGGTTATGACAAAAAGTTAGCTGCTGGTGTGGTAGCCGCTGGTGGAACTTTAGCATCTTTAATTCCACCATCTGCAATTTTAATCATCTATGCAATTATCGTTGAAGAATCTGTTGGAGCACTATTATTAGCTGGTTTTTTACCCGGTGTATTTTCTGCAATTGTGTACGCGTTAATAATTATTTTATGGGCTAAAAAGAATCCTAAATTAGGCCCTCCATCTAGAAGATATACATTAAATGAAAAATTAAAAACTTTACCAGGGATTTTGCCTATTGCGGTTGTTATTGCCACAATTATAAGTGCTATTTATGCAGGTTGGGCGACTCCAACCGAAGCTGGGTCTTTAGGTGCATTTGTAGTTCTTATTATGGCAATTTATAATAAAGTTAAGATTACTGCTCTAAAAGCTGCACTGATAGAAACAGCTAAATTAGTAGCTATGATATTTTCTATAATATGGGGTGTTTTGATTTTTGTAAGATTTTTAGGATTTTCTGGACTCCCTGAAGATTTTGCTAATTGGATTATATCACTTCCTTTAGACCCATATGTAACACTTTTATTAATACTTCTTGGATATGTTATTTTAGGAATGTTTATAGATGCAATAGGATTATTATTACTAACTCTGCCAGTTGTATATCCAGCTGTAATGTTATTAAATGGTGGACCAGACGTTACAGCCGCAGAAAGTCCATTTGGAATGACATTCAATCAAGTCAGTGTTTGGTTTGGTATTATTGTTGTTAAAATGGCTGAAGTTTGTCTTATAACACCTCCTATTGGTCTAAATTGTTTTGTGGTTGCAGGTGTAAGGAAAGATATACCTGTTACTGATGTATTTAAAGGAGTAACTTTATTCTTTATTGCAGACATATTAACAATTTTAGGATTAGTATTGTTCCCTCAAGTAATAACTTGGCTTCCTGATTTAATGATGAGTTAATATCAACTATTATTTGGAAAAGTGTATTGAGCGCCTAAAGATTTTCCAACTGGCCATCTTCCTGTAACCGTCTTAAGTCTAGTATAAAACCTAATACCTTCCATTCCATATACGGCATGTCCTCCAAATACAGACTTTTTCCAACCACCAAAAGAATGATAGGCCATTGGAACTGGAATTGGTACATTAATGCCTACCATTCCTATTTGACATTCGTTTGCAAATTTTCTGGCAACACCACCATCAGAAGTAAAAATAGCAGTGCCATTTCCATATTCATGGTTATTAACCATTTCTAATGCTTCTACCATACTCTCAGACCTTACCATTGACATAACAGGCCCAAATATTTCTTCTTGGTAGATTTTCATGTCAGTTGAAACGTGATCAAAGAATGTTCCCCCAACATAATAACCATTTTCATAACCTTGAAGTTTAAAATTTCTTCCATCAACTACTAAATCAGCACCCTCTTTAATACCAATATCAATATAATTTTTAACTTTATCTAAGTGTTGTCTAGTTACCAAAGGACCCATTTCAGACGATTTTTCTAAACCCGGACCTATTTTTAAGTTTTCAATCATTGGAGTTATTTTTGTTCTAATAGCATCTCCAGTCTCTTTTCCAACAGGAACAACAACTGAAACTGCCATACATCTTTCACCTGCAGATCCAAAAACAGATCCCATAATAGAATCGCAAACTAAATTTATATCAGCATCAGGCATAACAACCATGTGATTTTTGGCGCCACCCATGGCTTGTACTTTTTTTCCATATTTTGCAGCTTCTTGATATATATAATGTGCTATTGGTGTTGATCCAACAAAACTAACAGCACTTATATCTTTATTTTTTAAAATTGCATCAACAGCCTCTTTACCGCCATTTACAACATTTAAGACACCTGGAGGGAAACCAGCTTCCAATACCATTTGCGCTAACAACAATGTAGAACTTGGATCTCTTTCTGAAGGCTTTAAAATAAAACAATTTCCACATGCAATTGCAATGGGAAACATCCATAAAGGTACCATGACAGGAAAATTAAATGGGGTTATTCCAGCTACAATTCCCAAAGGTTGATTATCTGACCAACTATCAATTGATCTTCCAACTTCACTAGTATAATTGCCAGCTAATAAATTTGGAATTCCACAAGCAAATTCAACTACTTCTAGTCCCCTTCCAACCTCTCCTAATGCATCATCAAATGTTTTACCATGTTCTAATGTAATTAGTTCAGCCAACTCATTTTTTCTAGATTCTATTATTGCTTTTAATTTAAACATTTTTCTTGATCTCATAAGCGGTGTTTCTGATGACCAAGATATGTATGCATTTTTTGCAGATTTTACTGCATCTTGTACACATTTTTCTGTACCCAAAACAACCTGTGAAGCCTCCTCACCTGTCGCTGGGTTAAAAACTGATGATGTATCATTAACAAAATTAGAATTAAGTTTACCATTAATAAGATGTTCGATTTTTTTCATTTTATTCCATTATTTTTAAATTATATATTATATATCTATATATAAACATGAAAGAAGACAAAAATAAAATTTTAAAATATAGGGTTACTTATTTAGAAATGATAAAACACCCTAGTTATTCATACCCTAATTGTCCAATTAAATTCACTAATATTATTAGATCAAATAATGTTCCATATTGGTATTTCATTTCTTTATATAAATCTGTTGGAGAAGAATATGAATGGACAGATGTATTAAAGCAAAAAAAGGAAATTACAGAAAATTTTTTAAATAACAAAAATGTATATTTTTACTCACTTATATCATCAGGTGTTCCAATTGGATTTTTTATCTTAGATTATAGAAAAAAAGAAATCTGCGATATAAGTTATATTGGATTGACTAAGGGTAATTTAGGAAAAGGTCTAGGTAAATATCTCTTTAAAACAGCATTCTTAATGGGTTGGGATACAAATTATATTAATAAATTAACTGTTAATACATGTACATTAGACCATAAGGCTGCACTTCCTCTTTATCAAAAACTTGGGTTTGAACCAGTAAGGTTTGAGGATAAAAAAAAGATGAAAACTTTTTTAAATAAATGACTTTCCTTCTAAAAATTTTCCACTGTAAATATTTAAAGATTTCATAGATTGCCATACAATTTGACCATTGTTGATAACAGTATCTATTCCTAAAGCTGGCATAAGTGGTTTTTCATAAGTTGCTTTGTCAATTACAACTTCAGGATCAAATATAACTAAGTCTGCAAAATAATCTTTTTTTATCAATCCTCTTTTTTCTAAACCAAAAGTCTTAGCGCTTTTAAAAGTCATTTTGTTTATTGCTTCTTCTAAAGAAAAAAGTTTCATCTCTCTGGAATATTTTCCTAAAACTCTTGGAAAAGTTCCCCATAATCTTGGATGAGGATGCTTATCCCCAGGCAAGCCATCTGAACCTATCATAGTGCCATCAAAACTAATTATACGATTTAAATCTTCATCATCCATCTGAAAATAAATTGCTCCAGCAGGATAAAGTTTATCTACCAGCTCATCAATTGTACAATTAAATTCTTTTGCTATCTTATTGATATCATTAACTTTTAAGTCTTGCACTTTATCTGACCATGTAACCAATACTTTGTCGGCCCTTTCTACAAAATGTTTTAACAACATTGTTGAACTGGCTGTATACGGATAACAATCTAAATCAAGATGTTGTTTCTTTTTAGCCTCTTTAATTAGTTTTAGAGTTTCTTTACTTTTACCCCAATTAGATCTTCCTGCACATTTATGATGTGATATCACAGTTCTTACATCAGCTAATTTGCCAATCTTAATTGTTTCATTTACAGACTCTACTAAATTATCTCCCTCATTCCTCATATGAGTAGTAAAAATTCCATCATGTTTTTTTAATACTTTTGCTAACTCGATAATTTCTTCAGTTGGCGCATCACTAGCAGCAGGATACGCAAGACCAGTTGACAATCCAATCGAACCATCAATCAATGCATTTTCTAAAACATTTTGCATTTTAATTATTTCATCTTTAGTTGCACTTCTATTTATTTCTCCGTTCATAACCTGAACTCTTAGCATTGAATGACCTGTCAACAGTGAAATATTGATTGAACTTGGGCTTTCATTAAATTCATTTTTATATGATGAAACAGATGAAAATCTATATGCATCTTTATCACCAAGTAATGGAATTGGCGCTGGAACATCTCCAGAAAAATCAAAAGGAGCTAAACTTATACCACAATTTCCTGCAATGCAGGTAGTTACTCCTTGACTGATTTTACATGACATACTTCTATCAACAAAAATATTTTGATCGTCATGAGTGTGAACATCTATAAAACCTGGTGCAATTATATGTGATGTAGCATCGATTACATTTTTAAATGATAAATCATTTAAGTTATAATTTTCATCATGTATTTTAACAGACTTTTGATCTTTCTTAAAAATTGAAATAATTCGGTCACCATTTACCAAAAGATCTGCTTCATATCTAGCATCTCCCGAACCATCAATAATAGTTCCATTTTTAATTAAATAATCAATATTCATTTTAAATTCTTTATTAAGTTTATATTATAATAAGTATTATTTAAAAAAAACTAGATAAATGTTTTTTAAAAATTTAAATATTAAAATTACAACTTAAACCTTGCCTAGGCCAGTTTGCTTTTAATAACAAACCTTCATAAGATGCAGTAATATAAGCAGTTTTATTGTTTAATCCCCCAAAACATAAATTTGTAATATAAGGGTCGTTTATTGAATAGAATTCTTTAAACCCATCTGATGGAGATATTACAGTTATCCCTCCATCATACAATGTACCAACACAAACATTTCCATTCAATTCAATTGCTAATGAATCAAATCTAAAAAGCCCTCTATTTTGATTGAGTAATTGTCCACCATATACAGAATTTGGAAACTGAATTTTATTTACCTCTCCATCACCTAGAATTTCGAAGCTATATAATTTACCTCCTTCTGTATCAGCAATATACAAAAAATTTTCATCTGGAGATAAACCTATTCCATTAGGTGTCATAATAGGATGAATAACTTCTTTAATTTCTGAACCATCAGGCTTTGCCCAATAAACGGAACCTCGGTCCATAGTTCTTTCCCTAACTTTTCCTAAATCTGTAAACCAAAAATTTCCTTTTTTATCAAAAACAATATCATTTGGACCATTTAATGGTAATCCATTACACTCAGAATAAAGTGTTTCAAATTCACCCGTATTTAAGTTGACTTTTTGAATTTTACCTGACATATAGTTTTTTGCTTGAGCAACTGGTCTCCTTTTCTTTTGATCACTTGAGATTTCCCAATCAAACCCACCATTATTACAAATATAACAAAATCCATCTGGACCAATTGCGGCTCCATTTGGCCCTTCACCTAAATTTGAAACAATTTCTTTTTTTCCATTTTGATATATTTTTGTTAGAGTACCTCTGGCTATTTCAACTAATAAAATACTTCCATCATTTAAATAAATTGGACCTTCCGGAAAAAGTAAATCATCAGTCAAAATTGAAGTTTCGAGATTAAATCTTTTTTCCATAATTAAACATTAAATTTTTTTTATATTTGGTATTAACCAAAATAGTAAAGCACCAATTATTGTAAATAAAGTACAAAAGAAAAATCCAACATTATAATTTGAAAATTGATCAAATAAAAAACCTGATATAAATGCACCTAATGCAGCACCAAGGCCTTGACCCAGATTAGAAGCTCCATAGATAGAAGCAAGACCTTTTCCAGCAAAAATTTTTGCAATAAGCGTAGTTATTATAGGACCTCTAGCACCAGCTGATAAACCAAAAGGGATAATAAATAAAAATACAATTAAATATTTAAAATCAGAATATTGTATACAATATAGTGATAAAATTCCTAATAAACTTAATATATAACTTAAAGTTGAAACATAATGTTTTGGCCATATATCAGCAGCAAAACCAGTTAATGCCATTCCCGGAAAAGTTAACATCCCCATCAGGCCAAAGTATAAAGCAGCTTCTAAATCTGAAAACCCACAATAAATTAAATAAACAACAACTTGTAAACTAATTCCAAAAATACCCATCGCTGTAAAAAAATAAATTAGAAAAAATTTCCAAAACGTATTTTCTTTTAAAGCTTCAAATAATGATGAATCATTTAATTTATTTGCAGAAACATCTACTGAATTGTAAATACCAACATTAATTTTTTTCCAAGGTAGAAAAAATAATAAAATCAAAATCCCAAGAAAGAATAAACCAATGAAATTATATGAAGTTTCCCAGCCATACTTACTTATCAATATTTGACAAAGTGGAGCTAAAATTAAAACACCTAATCCTTGGCCAGAATAAGCAATTGATAATGCTGACGATAACTTTTTATTAAACCATTTTGAAATAATACTCTGACTTGGTATGATCCCAACCATTGAAGCACCTAGTCCGCTAAAAACTCCTAAGAAAATATAAAATTGCCATAATTCATTTAAATATCCTGAAATATAGTAACCACATGATAGAAGCAAAGTGCCTAAAACGTAGTTAAACTTACCTCCAAATTTATCAAAAATTATTCCCGATATAAGAGACCCTATCCCTAAACTAAACATGTAAACCGAATAAATTGAAGTTACAGAAGCTCTGTCCCAATCAAATGTATCACTTAATGGAAGGAGAAAAACACCAAAACTTTCTCCCATTCCTCTACTAACAGAAATCATAAATAGACAAAAAAATAATATAAATATTGGAACAATTGATTTTTTAAAATCCATATCTTTTAAAGTCATAATTGAAAAAATAATTAATTACTGTAATTTAAATTATTAAGTATCATAAATTAGATGAAGAACCAAACTAATACAAACAAATACAATCTGACTAATGATGTCATAAAAAAAGAAGTAGACGACATATTAAAAGGTAAATACCAACAATGTGTGTTAGGTACTTTAGATCAAAATGGATACCCATACTTATCAAAAACACTGCCTCTTTATTACGAAAAAAAAATATACCTTTTACTGAGTGATTTAAGTGATCATACAGAAAATTTAAAGATTAATAAAAAGGTAAGTATATATTTTGTTCAAGAAGAAATTCATAAGGAGAGACTTAATAATCCTAGACTTACTTTGTTAGGACTAATTAAGAAATTAAAGCTTAATAAAAATGATGAAATTTTTAGAAAATTATTAAAAAATTACATTCTCATTGAAAAAAGCGCAAAAATGTGGGGTGAGTTCTTAGATTTTAATTTTTATGAATTTAATGTTAAAAATTCCCTTTACGTAAAGGGTTTTGGGAAAGCATATAAAGAAGTATATTAATTATGATAAACAGTTTTAAAGAAAAACTTCTTTATAAATTTACAAAAAAATATTGGAAGTTAATAAACCAAAAACATGGTATATTAAATAATTTTACAGTCCAAAAAGGACTTTTTAAAGATTTAAAATTAAATAAAGAACAATATTGGAATTCAGGAGATTTAGGGTCAAAAATATATGGCTTTTATGAAAAAGATGTTCAAGAAATAATATATAAAATAGTAAAAAAATACAAAATAAAACAATTTATAAATATTGGATCAGCAGATGGCTTTTTTCCAATAGGTTTTTTAAGATTAAAATTATTTAAAAATGCAATTTGTTTTGAACAAAATCAAATTGGCAAAAAGTCAATTATCCAAAATGCAATAACTAACAAAGTTCTTGATAAAATTAAAATCTATGGAGAAATTAGTTCAAATAATTTTAAAAATGATTTAGTTTCAAAATTACAAAAATCTCCTTCTTTAATTTTATGTGATATAGAAGGATATGAATATAAACTTTTTTCATTAAAAAATTTAGAATTAATAAAAAATGAATTTTTGATTATTGAGATACATCCAACTTCTAAATCAAATCTAATGAAATTTGAAAAAAACATAAATTATTATTTCAATACAAAGGAAATATTCAGTAATTCAAATAATTTCAGAGACTTACAAGAATTACATAATTTAAATGATATAGATAGAAATCTTCTAACTTCAGAAGGAAGATCCTTCATTGGAAAATGGTTAATTTTGGAACCAAAATTAATAAAACAAAATAAAACAACCAATAAATAAACCTAAAATTTTTAATAAAAAATCTTTAGCTTTAATTATAGAAAATGAAAACATTAACAAACAAATTGAAATTTTAAACATTGCAATTAATGCTTCTATAGGAGTTGATCCTAATTTTATTAAACTTGGATTTGAAACCATGCCTAAAGGAATAAAATATAACCCTAAACCTAAAATCATAGATGTTATAGATACTTTTACCCAGTTTTCATTTACCATTCCAGCTGCGATAAAAACTGTTCCACATACTGGAGGAGTTATTGTAGATAAAAGCGCGAACCAAAATACAAATAAATGTACAAGAAGTATGTCTAATCCCATATCAATCAATGCTGGCCCAGCTACAGTTACACAAATTATATAAGCTGCAGTTGTTGGAACTTCCATTCCTAGAATCAAACATGCTAAAGAAGTGAATAATAATGCCAGCCATACATTATTGTTTGAAAATGACATTATTAAAGATGTTAACTTTATGCCCAGTCCTGTCATTGCCAAAACACCAATAATCAAGGAAGCACATAAAATTATCGAAGCAATTAAAGAAATTTGCTTGCCACATAAATTACAAGCTTTTTTAAATCTATCAAATCCTACCTTAATATCAAATTTTGTATTTAGATTAAAAAATAATAGTACAAACGATAATAAAATTGCAATTGAAGCAGAAAATTGTGGAGTAAAGCCACTAAACATAAAAAATAACAAGATAAAAAATGGAACAAGAAAAAATATAAATGTAAAAAAAACTAACTTTTTATTAGGTGTATCCTTTTCTGGCATTGGCTTTAAATTATAAATACCTGAATAAAAATTAATACCAATCCAAACTGTAAAAAAAAATAATAATGCAGGAAGAAAAGCAGCAACAATTATTTCATCATAAGGTATGCCTGTTAACTCAACCATAACAAAAGCACCAGCACCCATAAGTGGAGGCATAATTTGACCTCCAGAAGAAGCAACTGCTTCTACAGATGCTGCCAACTTTTTTGGGTACCCAAGTTTTTTCATTGTTGGCAATGTGATTGAACCAGTAGACGCAACATTAGCAGAAGCAGAGCCAGATATGGATCCAAATAATGCTGATGAAATTATTGAAACTTTTGCTGCACCCCCTTTTAGCTTTCCAGCAAAAAATTTTGCAATATTCATGAAACCTTCTCCTGCCTCTCCAGCATTTAAAAAACATCCGAATATTACAAAAATTGACACAATCGTAACCAAAACATTAGTTAAAGACCCCCAAAGTCCAGTTTCAGCAATGGTTAAGTTACCTAAAAAACTATTAACAGGTATTCCAGGATGACCAAATTCTCCGGGTATCAAATAACCAAACATGCCATATAACAAAGCAATTAGCGTAACTAATGGTAAAGGCCAACCAACTGATCTTCTAGCCATTTCTAAAACTAAAAATAATAAAAATAAACTTATGATGAATTGAAATTCATTTTCGATAAAACCATATTGGTCAGATAACAAATCATGATTTAAAGCAATCCATAAACAAGATAAAACACCGAGAACAGTTAAAACTATATTTATAAAAGAAACTTTTTTATCATTTTCTGAATATAAAAAAATCCATGGGATAGCAAAAGCCATATGAATGGGTCTTGAAACTAAATTTGGTATCAATCCAGAAAAAATTAAGAACATATGAAAAATGATTGACCCTAGGCCAATCATTATCCATATATTTTTATCAATTCTCATTAATTATGATGAGAAGATATTTTTACGCCTTTTTCTTTGTAATATTTTAATGCACCTGGGTGAATTTTAGTTGAAATATTATTTATCATGTTAAATTCAACACCATTCCACCACTTAGCAGCTTGGCCTAATGAGTTTTTACTTTCCCAAAAAGTTTTAGTTAAGTTATAAGCAACATCAGAACTCATATCTGTTGTAGTATAAGTAACTACTGGTAATGAAGTTGTTTGAATATCAGAACTCTGGCCTTTATAAGTTCCACTAGGTATAATTAACTTAGTTCTTTTTGTTTTTTTAATTTGATCATCTGATAGTGAAATTACATTTACTCCGAGTGAAGAAGCAGCTTCAATAACATTTGGAGCTGGGTAAGATCCAGCTGTGACAAAACCATCAATTTGACCATTTTTTAGTGCGGGAACAGCATTTGACAATTCTACATTTGCCAAATTAACTTTGCCTTCCAAACCAAACATCTTAAGGTATTTTGCACCCTCTCTAGCACCAAAAGAACCTTTACCAATTAATATTGATTTCCCAGACATTTCTGAAAATTTGGTAACTCCTGATTTTTTTGACATAACAAAATGCATAGTTAACGATGGAATTGGAAATAAGGCTCTTATATCTGAGTATCTAGGGTCACCCTTTCCTTTAAACATAGCTTTTTCAGCGATAGCTAATTTTATTAAAACTGGTGGTGTAGTAAATACATAATTACCTTTTCTAGCCTTAACCTCTTTAACATTTTGTACAGAACCTTGGCTCTCTTCTACGGTGACAATAATTGAACCATTTGAGTTTTTTTTCATCGCTTCAGCTATTTGAACACCCATTTGATAATATGATGATGTTGATTTAGCTGATTTGTATGTTATTTTAGTATCTGCAAAAATTAAAGTACTAGATAATAAATAACCTAAAAGTGTTGTAAAAATATAAAATAATTTCATAAATCCTCCCCAAGTTACTTTTTGTACAATAACTATAGTAAAATTAAATTAAAATGAAATTAAAAAGGAAATTTAGATACAGATCCTTGTCTGTAAATTTTTAATTCTTTATCTTTTGATACTGGAATACAAGTAAAAGTTGGCGGGTTTAAACCAACATCCCTTAATTCCAAGCCTGCATTTTGAGCATTTGTGAAACATTCAGCAGCTGATTTATATCTTAAGCCACTTACAAATACGTCTTGATTAAAAAACCATAATAATAGGAATTCCATGTTAAACATGTAATCTTACAAAGCGACATTTCAAGTCACTTTGTAAGACAATATTATTTTAGATAACTTTTAATGGTATCTTTTTAGGTTTTCTTTCCTCAGGAATTTCTCTTTTAAGAACAATGTTTAAAAGTCCATTAGATAAGTTTGCTTCTTTGACATCCACATACTGTTCTAATCTGAACTTTTGTTCAAATGATCTTTTGGCAATTCCATTATAAAGATATTGAATATTTTTATCTTGAACGTCACTCATGATTTGTCCTTTAACTGTAAGAACACCGTCATGGACATCGATATTAATATCTTTTTTATTGAAACCTGATACTGCTAAAGTTATTTCATATTCATCATCAGAAAGTCTGATAATGTCATAAGCAGGAAATGAATTTTGTTTTTGATTATTAAAATTCTCTAATTCGTTAAAGAGGTTATCAAATCCTACAAAAGAACGTAGAGCTAGTGTTGGTAATATTGTCATAATATACTCCTTTAAAAGCAAGTTAATGAAAATCCCATTATGGCGATTTTCTGATTTAAATAGACATCCAAATTATGCAATGTCTAATGTTTATATGGTTAATTAATTTGAAATTTCAATAGTATATTGTATATTTTTTCTATGTTTATTTCAGAAATTAAAATTGACACTTATAATATCCCTTTACCTGAACCAGTGGAAGCGTATGCAGCGGGAGTTATGAAATCTTTTGACTTAGTTATATGTAGAGTAACAAATGATAATGGTATTGAAGGAGTTGGTTATATTACAGTTCACGAAAATCAAGGAAAAGCCATTGCTCAAATAATAAAGGATAGTTTTGTAGATTTGCTTAAAAATAAGGATCCAAGATATATTGAGTATTTATGGAATCTTATGTGGAAAAAAGTGCATTACGCAGGAAGAGGTGGTCCAGTCAGCTTTGCAATAGCAGCCGTGGATGTAGCTTTGTGGGATCTAAAAGGTAAATATCTAAATGAACCATTGTGGAGTTTATTAGGTGGATTTCAAAAAAATGTATTATGTTACGCAGGTAATATAGATTTAAATTTTTCAAAAGACAAATTATTAGGAGAAGCTACAAAATCTCTTGATCAAGGGTTTAGAGCAATCAAAATGCGACTTGGTAGAGAAACATTAAAAGAAGATTTGGAAAGACTAGACGCAATGAGAAGTCACTTATCAAGTGATATATCATTAATGGCTGATGCCAATGAAGCATGGACTGTTAATCAAGCCATGAAAGCATTCAACGAAATTGAAAAGTTTAATTTAGTATGGCTAGAGGAACCAATCAAACCTGACGATTTTGAAGGATATAAATATCTAAGGTCTCTAGGAAAAGTTCCAATTGCAGCAGGTGAAAATTTACACACACTAGCCGAAATGAATTTATTAATAAAAAATAATGGTGTTGATTATGTTGAACCTGACCTAACTACTTGTGGTGGTATAACAACTTATATGAAAGTTGCAAAACTTGCTGAAATAAATAACTTACCTGTTGTTTCACATGGTGTCCATGAACTTCATGTTCATTTACTAGCAGCTTGTCCAAATGCATCATATATGGAGTTTCACGCTTGGAGAATTGATGATTATATAGAAGAAAAACTTTCAATAAATGATGGATACTCTCCTGCCCCAGACAAACCTGGTCATGGGGTTGTATTTGATTTTGAAAAACTCTCAAAACTTAAGATCGATTAACTATCCATGAATAATGAGATAAGATCAATCAGTAATAAGATGCATGAACGTGGTTTAGGTTCAGATAAACAAGAATTTGGATCATTTTACTTATTAAGATTTTTAGGTGCTGAAATAAATTTTGAGCCAAACAAATGCATAGTTTCATTAGAATCTGTTCCACCAATGTTTAACCCCCAAGGTACTCTTCATGGAGGAATAATTACAACCATTATGGATATATCAATGGGACATTTAATAAAAAATGAACAAAGCGCAGGAACTACTTTAGAATTAAAAGTGAATTTTATGTCAGCTATTAAACATGAAAAAATTAAATGTATTGGATCTTTTTTAAAAAAAGGACGAACTATAAGTACACTAGATTCTAAATTATTTAGAGAAGATGGAAAATTAGCTGCATACGCTACATCAACGTGGAAAATTTTATAAGTCTTCTTTTAACTTGCAGTATTCTTCTCCCGACATTTCAAAATATTTTATATTTGGATAGTTTAATTTCATTGGTTTAGGGTCAACAATTTCAATTGGTATATTATTTGACATACCTATTCTTAATGCAATTGATGTAATATTCACACTAAAGGACGTACCAATAAATATCATTTTTTTTGCTGCATTCATCCATTCTTCAGCTTCAGAAAATCTATAAATTTCCGTATACATTTCATCAAATAATAATACAAAAGGTTTTAAGGAAAATTTTATTTTTGGCTTAAAGTTGTTAGTTTCTAAAATTTTAAATTTATCAAACAAAGATAAAATTAATTTATTATCTTCAAGTGATGAATCAATTTCATTCCACTTTGCATCAATAGGTTTTTGAAATTCCATTTCATCTTTATAAGTTATTAATTGATCTAATCTTCCATGAATACTTATATAATTTTTATTCCCGGCTTTAGCGTCTAAACCATCAATATTCTGAGTTATAAGGTATTTATTAGATAACCACTTATGAACAGAATTTGGTTTTGCATCCTTATATGCGATAAATCTTTTAAAATACCATAGTAAAAATTGGTCTGGATGATTTTCATACATATACCTAGTCGCCATTTCTTGTGGTGTATAATTTACACTCCCAACTGTCCAAAATCCATCACTGCCTCTAAATGTTGGTATCCCACTTGCGGAACTAACACCAGCACCAGTTATATATAATTCTTTCAATTTTTTACTTCTAAATAAATATTTTGTGTATATGTTATGATTAAATAATATTAATTCTAATTTTATATGCAAACTATAATAGAAATCAAAAATCTTAGAAAGATATATAAAGATAATAAAGTTGCTTTAGATGATGTGAATCTTAATATTTTCAAAGGTGAGATAATTGCATTGTTAGGACCAAATGGTGCCGGTAAAACTACATTAATATCCAATATATGCGGAATATCTTCCATTACATCTGGGGATATAAAAGTTAATGGTTTTGATGTAGTAGATAATTATAGAGAAGCTAGAAAATGCATTGGTATAGTTCCTCAAGAATTATCTTTTGAACCTTTTGAAAAAGTTATTAATACAGTAAATTTTTCAAGACAATTATTTGGCAAAAAACCTGACGGAAAATATATTGAAAATTTATTAAAAAAATTAAGTTTATGGGACAAAAAAGATCAAATCATTAGATCTCTTTCAGGCGGAATGAAAAGAAGAGTTTTAATTGCCAAGGCATTGAGTCATGAACCAGATGTCCTTTTTTTGGATGAACCAACAGCTGGCGTAGATGTCGAGCTTAGAAAAGATATGTGGAATACTATTAAAAACCTACAAAACAGCGGCGTTACAATTATTTTGACTACTCATTATATTGAAGAAGCAGAATTAATGGCAAACAGAATTGCTGTTATTAATAATGGGAAAATTTTGTTAATTGATAAGAAGGACAATTTAATAGATAGAATGAGTAAAAAAACTTTAATAATTCATACAAATAGTAAAATTAACAAAATAGATAAAGCTCTAGGAAAATTTAAACTACGTATTAGTAATGATAAAAAAAATTTAGAATATGATTATAGCCCCAATAAGAAAAAAACAGGGATAACTACTTTACTAAATGAAATAAAGAAAACTGGAATAGAGTTAATAGATGTTCAGACTAAACAGTCTAATCTTGAACAAATATTTGTTGAGATTTTAAAGAATGATTAATTTTAGATCTATTAAAGCTATTTATATTTTTGAAATGTCACGCACATTTAGAACTCTTATCCAAAGTCTTATTTCTCCAATATTATCAACTGTTTTATATTTTATTGTCTTTGGAACAGCAATTGGAAATAACATAAACTTTACAAATGAAATACCTTACGGAGCATTTATAGTACCTGGTTTAGTTATTTTAACTATTTCAATGCAAAGTGTAAATAACGCTTCATTTGGTATATTTTTTCCTAAATTTCTTGGTACTACTTATGAAATTTTATCTGCCCCAATTTCATATGTTGAGATTGTCATAGGTTATGTAGGTGCTTCTGCAACTAAATCATTTTGTCTTGGATTACTAATTTTAATGACCTCAACTTTTTTTGTTGATCTAGATATAAAATTTCCAATTTTGATGTTGTGTATGCTGCTATTATCATGTGTGTCATTTAGTTTATTAGGTTTTATTATTGGAATTGTTTCAGATAATTTTGAACAAATAAATTTTGTGCCAATGATAATTATCACACCATTAGTTTTTTTAGGAGGTAGTTTTTATACCATTGATGTGCTTCCAGATTTTTGGCAAACAATTACATTATTTAACCCTATATTTTATCTTGTGTCTGGTTTTAGATATTCTTTTTTTGGTACAGGTGAAGTTAACATTATAATAAGTATATTTTCAATTTCTTTGTTTATTTTACTATGTATACTAATTATATGGAGAATTTTTAAAACAGGTTACAAAATCAAAACATAGGATTAAAAATGAAATTATATAATTTTACACTTGCTCCAAATGGAAGAAGAGTGAAAATTTTTTTAAAGTTTAAAAATAAAGAAATACCAGAAAAAGAAATAAATGTTAGAGAAGGCGAACAATTCAAAGAGCCTTTCAAATCTATGAACCCATTTAATTGCGTCCCCTTTCTTCAACTCGATGATAATACAATAATCTCTGAAAGTATTAGTATTTGTAGATATTTAGAAGAGGAACATTTTCCAGAACCTACTTTATTTGGATCTACACCTAAGATGAGAGCATATATTGATATGTGGAACAGAAGGTTAGAATTAGACGGCTATTCTCCTTTAGGGAATGCAATAAGAAACAAATCATCATTTTTTGTTAATAGAGTATTAGCAGGCACAAGAAATGATATTAAACAAATGCCGGAAATTGTAGAAAGAGGCATACAAATGATCGAATTGCTTTTTCAAAGAATTGATCAACATCTTGAAAACAACAAATTCATTTGTGGCGAACAGTTTACAATTGCTGATATAACGGGATATTCAATTTTTAAATCATGTGAATTATTAAAATTTGAAATACCAAAAAGATTGCCAAATACAATAAGATGGCGAGATACTCTATACAAACAAGATTGTTTTGATGTCTGAAAAAGAAAAAGTTTGTATTGTTACTGGAGTTGGTCCTGATAAAGGAACTGGCGCTGAAATAGCAAAACTTTTTGGTAAAAAAAAATATAAAGTTGCAATGATTGCAAGGAATAAAAAAAATTTAAATGATTTAGAAAAAAAATATAAAAACATTTTTTCCTATCCTTGTGATGTAGGTAATTTGGAAAAATTTAAAAAAACCTTAAAGAAAATTAAAAATAATTTGGGTCCTGCAGATGTTGTAATACATAATGCTCCAAGTGCATCAAGAGGAAGTATATTAAAATTAAATCCTGATGATTTAGAACTTAATTTTAGAGTTAATACAACAGCCCTATTACATCTTGTAAGAGAAACTTTGCCAAGTATGTTATCCAAAAAAAAAGGAAGTATTTTAATAACTGGTAATACTGCAGCAACTAGAGGTAAATCACATTGGGGGTTTTTTGCGTCTACAAAAGCAGCTCAAAGAATTTTGGCTGAATCAATTGCAAGAGAATTTGGTCCAAAAGGTATACACGTTGCTTATTTCATTATTGACGCAGCTATCGATACACCAAGAACACGTCCTTACATGCAACCGGACAAACCAGACGATTATTTCTCAAAACCAACTGCAATAGCAGAAGAAATGTATAAAACAGTACTTCAAGATAAATCAACTTGGTCTTTTCGAGTAGAGTTAAGACCATTCGGTGAAACATGGTAAAACTTTATGGATAAAGTAGCAATAATAACAGGTGCTGCAAGAGGCATTGGTCTCGCTACAGCTAAAATATTCTTACAACAAAATTATAAAGTTGTAATAGTTGATAGAGACAGAAATGAAGTTAATAAACTTAAATTAAAAAATGACAAATTATTAAAATATATTTGTGATATATCAGATCCCAAAAAAAACAAAAGTATGATTGAAGATATTTATAAATGGGGGAAACGAATAGATGTTTTAGTAAATAATGCCGGTGTAGCTGATTTTGGAAAAATTGAAACTGTAAAATTTAAAAATTGGCGTAAAATCATGGATACGAATTTAGATGGTACATTTTTAACTACACAAAATGTAATTAAATATTTAAAAAAAACTAAAGGAAATATTATTAATATCGCATCAATATCTGGATTAAGAGCATCAACTTTAAGGATTGCATATGGAACTTCAAAAGCAGCAATTATACAATTAACTCAACAACAAGCTATAGAATTAGGCGAATTTGGGATCAGAGTAAATTGTGTCTCACCAGGGCCTGTAAAGACTAAATTAGCTAAAGCAGTGCACACTCCTGACATTGTGAAAGCTTACCATGATTCAATACCACTTAACAGATATGGTATGGAAAATGAAATTGCTGAAGCAATTTTTTTCTTATCCTCTAAAAAAGCAAGTTATATAACTGGACAAAATTTATCAGTTGATGGTGGTTTCGAAGCATCCGGTGTCGGGCTCATTTCATTAAGAGAAAGTTAATCAATATTGATAAAACAATAAAATATCATAATTATACTTTAAATAAAATTTCTGTGAGATCATTTAATTTTTCATCAGGAAAAACTTCTGTATTTAACAATTGAAAGTCTGTATCAAAACACACTGACATTGCTGAACAATAAACAGAACGAGCGTCTAAGGTAGAGTTTAAATCTCTTCCTTCAAATAAATTTTTATTTTTAATACCAGGCCAATCTGCATACACTTGAGATTTTTTAACTAAACCACCACCTAAAAGAATGGAAGTACCATAACCATGTTCTGTTCCATAGCCATTATTTTGAACTAATGTTCTTCCAAATTCAGTAAGAGTGATTATTAAAGTATTTTTAAAAGTGTTACCCAATGTTTTTTTCAAAACATCAAATGTATAATCTACTTGTTTAAGTTTTTGTCCATGCTCACCATCTGCACCCCCTTGTGCAGCATGAGTATCAAAACCAAATACTTCAAACACAGCAACTCGAGGACCATCAATTTTTTTAAGCTCTGAACCTGCAATCCTTGCAAGTGTTTTTAAATTTTTATTATTTGGAGATTTAGTCATAGAGATTGGCCTACTAATTAGTTTATTAAAAGATTTATTTAATAAAGGTTCGTCATCATAATGATGTTTTAATATATCAACTAAATTTCTAGTTGGCATACTCAACTTCGAAGGAAAAAAATTATCTTGATTTGCTTTACCCCTTAATAATAAAGGCATAGGCAAGGACATGGACAAGCCCTCTAATCCAGCAACATCAATTCCCCTTCCAAGCCATCCTGTTTTCAACTTATAAGGTATTGTACCACCACTTTCCATTAAATTTTGACCGTCAAAATGTGACCTGCCAGTATATGGAATATTTGTTGCATGAACAATTGAAGCTTCATTTGATTTCCACAATTTGTGGAAACCTGAAAGTTTAGGATGGAGGCTAAAATCACTATTTAAATCTAATAATTTTTTTACAACTATGTCAGGTCTTACTTTTTCTAATGTATTATCATGAATGTAAGGGACTGATGTCAAACCATCCATCGCACCTCTTAACATAATTACAACCAGGTTCTTTTTATTATCTAACATAGATGAATTAACTTTAAGAGGTAACATCCCTGATAATAAAAGTGTTGTTGACCCTAATGTAAATTGTCTTCTATTAATTTTCATGTCTTTAACATCCATTTACTACTAAAAAGCGCGACACTTTCTTCATTATTATTAACCTTTTCAAGAAAAGTTTTTATTTCCGAAACATTATTAAAATTTAATTCAATTATTCTATCTAAATAGCTTTTATCTAGATGTATTAGTTTACCTTTTTGTTTTAATGCATTCAAAATGCCAATTCTTCTAAATAAAAATTCTGGAGAAAGCCAGTCTTCTTCAAAATCTGACCAACCATTAGGCTGAAGTGGTCTAAATGGTAATTGACCCAAGTTTCTACAAATTCTTCTTACACGGTCCTTATCCCTTGGAATCATAGTCTCAAAATCATAACTCATATCTTTTGGAAAATAATCTAAACCAGACATTTTTATGAATTGTAATAACCAAGTTTCGGGTTGTTGAAATTTTTTTAAATTAGAAAATTTATAAGCTTGTTTTAAAACTTCAGAATGTATTGTTTTTAGATCACCTTTCGATTTTTTCCATGCACTTATTACTGAATTAACAATTTCACCCGACGGATCTTGAGTAATAAAATGATTACATAATTTTTTTGAAATAAATTCTATACATGCTGGATTTTTTACTAAATCTTTAATCACTTTTCTTAACATCTCTCTTGCTGCCTTAGTACCAAAACTCTCAACATATTTTTTCCCTAATATATTAAATGGACCGCTATCATGATATGCTTCTATAAAATGTACAGGGACATTTTCCTCTCTTTTGTGGATCTTTGAACTCATTTTAGGAATTCTATGCATCCAACCGGACATTACTTTTGACATGTCTATAACATCATTTTGTGTATAACCAGCATTTGGTGAAACTGTATGTAGCTCAAGTAACTCTCTGCCATGATTCTCATTTAAATTAGCTGACTTTCCTCTTTCAGCATACTTAAATGCTTTTGGTGAGTTAGGCCCTATAGATTTTGTATTGTCTAAATTATGGATCATTGCCCAGGAAATTGTTACTTCATAGACTAAATCTTCTATATTTTTTAACATTGCAGGTGCGATCACTTCTCTATGATATGGACCTACATCATAAGAATACATCGCATTTTTCTTTTGAATTGCGAAATGATTTCCCCAAAAATGTAAAAATCTGTGAAATACTGGTGAATTACCATTTACTGCCTCATTATGTCTAATATATAGCCATAAAGGCTCAAAGTAATGAAAACCAGTTTTGTATTTAAGTATTTTTTTTTCTTTTTTATAAGCTTTTCTATCTTTCTTAAATTTTTTCCTTAATACTCTTCTATCTTGATAATTATACTTACCGTGAAACTCCATCATTTCTTTTAATGAATAAATAGGCCCTGACCAATTAAGTTTTGGTAGTTTTTCAATTTGTGAAATAGACCACTCAAGTGGATTGGACGGAATAGATTCGTCTACCCCTAGACCAAAACTAACTTTACGAAAAAAAGATTTATTCATTAATTAAATATAAAATTTATTGATATTTTATCAATATATAAGTTATTTAAATTATATGGGTAAGATAAATTTAGAAAGCAGTTGGTTAAAGGTTTTAAAAAATGAATTTGAAAAACCATATATGAAGAATTTATCTATTTTTTTAAATAATGAAAAAAAAAAAAATAAAATAATTTATCCACCTGGGTCAAAAATTTTTAATGCCTTAAATTTAACTCCTTTCACTTCAGTAAAAGTTATAATTTTAGGTCAAGATCCATATCATGGGCAAAATCAAGCAAATGGACTTAGTTTTTCAGTGGAAATTGGAAATAAAATCCCACCATCATTACAAAATATTTTTAAAGAACTTAATTCAGATCTAAATATTTTACCATCTCAACATGGTGATCTTTCGAATTGGGCAAAACAAGGAGTTTTGTTACTTAATACAATATTAACAGTTGAGTCTTCTAAACCTTCTTCACACTCTAACAAGGGCTGGGAAATGTTCACAGATAAAATACTTTATTCACTTAGCTCCTTAAAAAAGAATTTAGTATTTATTTTGTGGGGGAAAAAAGCACATGAAAAAATTTCACTAATTGATGAAAGTAAACATAAAGTTTTAAAAAGTCCTCATCCATCTCCATACTCAGCTAATAACGGATTTTTTGGATCACAACCTTTTTCAAAAACAAATTTCTTCTTGGAAAGCAAAAAAATTGATAAGATTAATTGGAAATTATAAAAATGAAAAAAAATTTAAAAACTCTAAAAACTGATAAATTAAATATTTCATATTTTGAAATTGGAAATGAAAATAATATTCCTGTTTTTCTTATGCATGGTTTTCCATATGACATAAATGCTTATAAAAATGTTGTTCAAATTTTAAAAAAAAAAAATTTAAGAATTATAGTTCCATATTTAAGAGGGTTTGGACCTACTAGTTTTTTAAATAAAAGCTTTCTTAGATCTGGAGAACAAGCAGCACTAGGAAAAGATCTTATTGACCTTATGGATGGCTTAAACATAAAAAAAGCAATACTTGCTGGTTATGATTGGGGCGGTAGAGCAGCATGTGTTGTAGCTGCTTTATATCCCCATAGATGTATAGGGCTTATCTCATGTAATGGTTATAATATTCAAAATATTAAGATTGATAGTATCACTCCAGATAAACCAGAAAATGAAAAAAATTATTGGTACCAATATTTCTTTCATACAAAAAGAGGTTTTAACTCTCTAACAAATAATCGTAATGATCTTATAAAATTTCTCTGGAAAACTTGGTCGCCAACTTGGAAATTTTCAAAAAAAGATTTTGAGTTATCTCAAGAAAGTTTTAAAAACCCTGATTTCGTAAATATTGTTATTCACAGCTATAAACACAGATATAGTCTTGTTGAAGGTGATAAAAGTTATTCTAATATAGAAAATAAATTATCATTAACACCAAATATTAAAGTTCCAACAATTACAATTGATGGCTTAATGAATGGAGTTCGAGAACCAAAACGTGAAAAAAATATGAAAAAGTTTACCAATCTTATTAAACATAAATTATTAAAAAATGTTGGTCATAATGTGCCACAAGAAAGTCCTCTGATTTTTTCAAATTTAATATTAGAAATTAAGAAATATGCAAATAATTAAAGATCACTCTCCTGGCCTGGTATTTTGTACATTTATTCTATTTGTTTGTTATTTAATTGATAGTTATCTAAAGTCACAAAATATTTTACTTTCATTAGCTTTTATTAGTTTAATTTTTGGAATAACTCTTAACAAGTTTTATTTGAGACATGCAACATTAAAAAAGTTTACTGAATTTTCTTTAAAGAAACTTCTTAGATTAGGTATAGCACTTTTAGGAATCTCTTTAAGCCTAAATCAACTTATGATGTTTGGATACATGTCATTTTTTTTAATTATTTTAAATATTATTTTAATATTTTTAATTATATATATATTTGGAAATTATTTTAATTTATCTAAAAATGTTTCTTATTTAATTGGCATGGGTACAGCGATATGTGGTGTAACAGCTATAATTGCTACATCTAGTATCATCAACCCTAAAAAAAATGAAATTAGTTACGCCGTATCAATTGTTACTATATTTGGACTTATTACGGTACTTACTTACCCTTATATTTCTGAATTACTGTTTAAAAGTGAAGACATTTTAGCTGGCATTTTTTTGGGTGCTTCTATTCATGATACTGCTCAAGTCAGTGCTGCTGGAATGATTTATGATGAAACATTTGATTCAGAAAATGCTTTAAATTCTGCAATGGCTACAAAATTATTAAGAAATTCTTTTTTAATATTATTGATACCGTTACTTACATTAAAATTTATAAAAGAAACAAAAATAGATTTCAAAACTAATTTCATAAAATTCCTACCTATATTTGTGGTTGGGTTTATCGTGTTTAGTATTTTAAGAACTTTAGGAGACTTAAACTTTTTAAATACGCAATACGAGATAATGTGGATTGAAAGTATAAGTATTATAAAATCCATTTCTAAAATTTTAATTTTATATGGAATGCTTTCATTAGGACTACAAACAAATCTCAATCAAATCTTCACTCTTGGTTATAAACCACTCATTGTAGGATTCATAGCCTGTATATCAGTTGGGTTATTAACAATTTTTTATTTAAAAATTTTATTTTAAACAAATTCAATGTTTATGATTAACATGACCTTTAGTATTATTTATTTTTATTTGGAATGGTATTTCTATAGATCCACTTTTTTTAAAGTTTAATTTTATATATAAATATTTTTTATTTTTTAACTCCTCATTAATTTCAGAAAACATTAAATGGAAACCACCAGGCTTTAATACAATCTTAGATTTTTTTTTAATAAGTAATCCGGATTTCAAATATTTCATTTTCATAACATCATTTTGTGAATTCATTGAGTGTATTTGATTATTTTTAGCAAAATTTGATTCAATAGATAATAGAATATCATCTGATTTACTATTATTTATAATTTCTAAATATCCAGAAGTAACTTTTTGACCAGAGTGTATTGATTTAATCCATGGTTTATTTATAACTATATTATTAATTATAAAATCACCTGACCAAGAATTTTGAATAAAACAAAATAAAAATAAACAAAAATAGAAAAAAAAATTTTTCATAAAATTAACTTGATTGAATAACTTTGAAACACAATAAAATTCAATTTAAAACATGACGAAAATTTTTGATTTCTGTGTCAATTTTTTTTGAATCAAATTTCTCTTTATTAAGAATTTTAAAGATTGCTTGCCTTCCACATTTTTGATGAACTCTTAAATACTTCTCAACAATATGATAATATGGTCTATCAAAATAATCATCAAATATAATTATCGTTCCTTCTTTTGCAAATTTTAAACACGTAAAAAAACAACAAACCCTGAACCTTCCATCAATCAAAACAGTATCAGGAATTAAATTTTGTTTCCAAACCCAATTTGTATAGTCAATAAAAGAATCTCTTTTTGAATAATCTATTGGAAACCCCCAGTTCTCAACTTTACCTACATCAATATATTTTAATTTTATTTTTTGTTCATCATAGACTTTTGATTGTTTGATTTTTTTTATCCAGTCAATTGATGTATCAACAGATAAGATTTGAGCGGTCATATTTTTTAACACCCAATAAGTTGATTGTCCACAACCATATTCCGCAAAAACGTTTGATTTCATTAAATATTTTTTGAATAATATATCATTATTTTCAAATAATATGTTATTTGTTTTTAATTTATTGTTTGATATATTTGTCATTTAACTATTGAAGATTTTTATTATTTACTTTCTCTCTATATGTAATAATTAACCCTGATGTAACTATTAAAAATATACCAGCAAATTCTATATTTTCTGGCCAAACATCAAAAACTAACTTGCTCCATAAACAAGCAAAAACTAAGTAAAAATAATCTAAAGGCGCAAGCCAACTGCTTTCTGCATTCTGATACGCTTTAGCGAGTGCTAAATTTCCTATTATGTTTAACAAAGAGCATGTAACAATAAATAAAAAGATTATCATAGTTAAATCAACCCAACCATTAGTTATAAAATCTATAGTAAAATTTTGATCGTATTCAAATATAAATTCAAAGAAAATGATGCCTATAATTCCTGATATAAAAAATAATATTCCTACAACAAAAGTAAGGGCAACTGGACTTTCATTCCTACAGTATTTTCGTATCATTATAATATTACAAGCATAAAAAAAGCCTGCAAGAATTGGTAATAATTGATATAGATCAAAATTTTCTTTCCAGAGTTGTAATATAAATATACTTCCTATAAAACCCATTGCAAGTGCCACAAGCCTGTATTTCCCAACCATTTCTTTTGTAATAACTATAGATAAAATTGTTACAAATATTGGAAATGTATATAAACCTGCTGCCATTTGAGATAGGGATAATATTGGTGATGCTGAAAAAAAACAAAACATGCAAAGAACCATCATTGTACCTCTTATTGTAACCGGCAACCAATTTTCAGGAATTAACAAACTCTTATTTTGAAACAAAATTACAATTATGTATAAAAACATAATATTAAAAAATGATCTTATAAATTGTAACTGCCAAAATGTTGTATCATTAGCAATAAATTTTATTAATGCATCTTGGTAAGATAAAATTAAAATACCAATTAATAAAGATGTGAGAGATAAAAAATTTGAATCTTTAGATGTTTTGTAAAGAAATTTCATTAACATTTACGTAAAAATAATTCGCGTAATTATTGAACCAAACCATCTGTTAATTTCCATTCTAACAGGAAAAATCTTTTTATTTAAAAAACCAAAATATAACTTTATATCATAAAATTTATCATTTTCAGGTTTCCATTTTGAATCTAAATAATGACCTCCAATAGGATAAAATCTTAAACCACATACTATTACGTTACCTTCATAAGTTTTTGGTCTATCTTTCTTTAAAAATGACCTGCTTAACTCTATCATTTCTAAATCATACCTTCTTCTACCGTCAAAAACTCTAAATTTATTAATACATGAATTATTTAGTTGGAGATTGTCAATTGTATTTATCAATGCTGTAAATGGATCTATTACATTAAAAATAGTATTTTGAGGAATTTTATTTACTTTTTTTAAATCTAACTTTGGTGTATTTTGAAATTTTAAAACATTATTGGAATTGTCCCATTCAACATAAGATTTTCTAGTTTTGCCTTTATAACTTGAAAAAGTTTCATAAATCGAAGGAAATAATTTATCTCTAATTCTTTTAGACTGTCCTTTAACAGTTGAAGAAAAATTATAAAAACTTTTGAGAGAACCATCAGAAGAAGATACTATTGAATATAAAATTTGATTTTCATTTTTGTTAAGTGTAGCTGAAATTTTTGCAATTGATAAATTAGAAAATTGAATTGAAAAATTATATTTATCTATTTTTGAACTAGATAATAATACTGATGGCCATATCAATAAAAGTGTATAAAAAAGAAGTTTAATGATCATTTTTTAAATGTTATAGAAATTACAAATTATTGTACTAATTAGAAATGATTAATAAATATGTCAACTTTAATAATTGAAAAAGCAAAATTAAAAAACCTTAAAGATTTAATACATCTTCTATTTGACGATGATCTTGGAAAAGATAGAGAGAACATAAGTGAAACATCGTTTAATAATTATAAAAAATCATTTATGAAAATTCTAAATGATACAAACAATGAAATTTTTACAATGATTTTAAATGATCAAATAATCGGTATGATGCAATTAACTTTCATTCCAGGCCTATCTATGGAAGGTATGACAAGATGCCAAATTGAATCAGTTAGAATTAAGAAAGATTACAGAAATAAGGGTTATGGATCAGAATTGATGAAAAAAGGTATTGAAATAGCAAAATTAAATAAATGTGGATTGATTCAGTTAACGAGCAATAAAGAAAGACTTAAAGCAATCAATTTTTATAAAAAACTTGGCTTTTTAAGTACACATAAAAGTTTTAAATTAGACTTATAAAAAAAGGTTTTATTTACAAAATGCCTCATAGGAGTTGGCAAATGTATTCATTCTTACTTCATGAACTCTCATTGCATTTCCAAAGATATTCTGCATTCTATTAATTTCTTCTTTATCTTTATCTTTTAAATTTTCTCTTTCTTTAAGATATCTATTAAGAATATTATTCCATGATTGATAACTTACGTCATATTTTTTTAATATTTCTTCACATTTCTTTTTATCAAATACTTTACCATGTGATATTGATGAAAAGTTAAAAAACAAAATAACTAAAATAAAAATTCTTAACATACACACCTCTTTATAAAAAGAACCTACACTTTATTCATTTCTAATTAAAGGATAAATTTTAGGAGTTAAATATTTAAAGTTTGTAAAAAAAATTAATAGTAAACTTAAAACTATAATAAAACATATAATTATAAAAAATGTATTAAAATCAAACTCCCATGATAAATTAAAAAATCCTTGAATAGCTAAATTAGATATTATTATTGAAAAAATTGTAGAGAAAAAAATTGTAACCCCATAAAGAATTAAGAATTCAATAATTGAGGATTTAATTATTTGTAATTTACTTAGGCCAATTATTTTAAAAACTAAATTTTGATATATTTTACTTTTACCTTGAACAATAATAGCACTCACTATCACAAAAAAGCCTATAAATATAACAACCAACGATACCAATGAAATTGATAAATAAATTTTGTTAAGTAAATTTGAAATTTTTTGTAAATAACTTCTAACTTCGATAAAAGAAACATTTGGAAATTCATTTAATAAATTAATATTTTTTACTTCTTTATCAAATTTAACAGTTGCAAGAATTTCACTTGGTAATTTTTTTGCAAATGAAGGATTAATTAACATAGCAAAATTTATATTTAGATCTCGATAATTTACTTTCCTAAAATTAACAACTTTACCAATTACTTCTCTACCAGAGATTAATAATGTAAATTTATCATCAAGTTTAACATTTAAATCTTTTGCAATTTTACTATCTAATGAAATCAACAATTCTTCTTCATTTTGATAATTTTCCCACCATTTTCCTTTTGTTATTGGGTTGTTAAGAGGTGGATTGTCTGACCAAGATATTCTTCGGTCATTATTGATAAACCAAAAGCTTTCATTAAAGCGATCAATATAATTTAATGGATCTATATTATTAATTTTTATTAACTTTACAGAAACCATTGGCATAGCATTAATTACAGCTAAAGAATCTTTATTTTTAATAAAGTTTATAAATTCTAATTTTTGATTATTTTGAAGCCCAATAAAAAAATAATCTGGAGCAAGATTTGGAATTGATTTAGAAATTTCTTTCTTTAAATTGAAACCAATTAATCCTAAAGATAAAAGAAGTGTTGTTCCTAAACCTAATGTAATCAAAACAATCAATGATATATTTTTAAATTTTATAATGTTTTTCAAAGCAAACTTAAATGATATAAAATTTTTTATATAAATTTTTTTAAGCTGAAGTAAAAAAACTATAAAAATTAAATAAAAAATTAAAATGCAAACAAAAAAACTTATAAAATAAATTAAACTATAAATTGGTCTAAACGAACTTAAAGATATAAATAAAACAAAAATTAAAGATGTTAAAAAAAGTAAAGAATTTGTTTTAGTTTTAAAAATAAATGTGATGTCTCTTTTAACATTTTTTAATAAATCATTTCCTTTAATACTATCAATTGCATTTAATGTTGGGATAGAAAAAATTACAAATACCACAAAACCTGCAAAAAAAACATTTAAGTAAGTAAATAAGGAAAAGTGATATGAAAGTTGAATATTATAAAAATTAATTAAGAATGAATTTAGGATTGGTATTATAAATAAACTTAAAATATAAGAAAATAATGATGATATAATTAATAGAAAAAATAATTCACAATAATATATCAATTTAATTTTAGAATTTTTCATACCAATAGCTTTTTTAATAGCAATAGAAATATATTTATCATTTAAATATGATAAAAGTGAATTAGCCAATCCAACTGAAGCTATTAATAAAGCACTAATTGATAGTAATGACAAAAATTGAATAAAGTTGTTAATTGCTAATTTTAGACCTCTTCCAGAATTTTCAGGCATTTTAATCTTATGATTTTTATCTTTATTTAGAATATTTTTTACTAATTTAATGCCATTTTTAGTCTCAATGTTTTTATTGAATTTTAATTTAAACTCTTTATTTATTAAATTTCCTAATGCTTGTAATTTCAATTCGTCAAGTGTGATATTATTTATCATTGCATAATCACCAAATACAAAAGCTCCACCTATATCAGGAATATTTTTTAAATAACCAATAACAGTTAAATTTTTATTTTGTATATTAACTTTTTCGCCAATTTTAAGTTTCAAATTTTCAAATGTATTTTTATTTAATAAAATTGTATTGGAATTTTTTTTCATTATTTGAAATGCATTTTTTGGATATGTTTCAACTTTTCCATATAGAGGATAATTAATATCAATAGATTTAATTCTTACAAAAATTGATTTATTATCTTTATTAATCATTGAATTAAATTCAATTATTTCAGTTACTTGTGAAATTTTTTTTATTTTTGATATCAAATTATAATCAGCTTTTCCTCTGTTGTAATCAATTTCTAGATCACCACCCAAAAGAGTTTTTTGATTTTTTGATAACTCCTCATTAAGACTTAAATTAATTGTTAAAATTGTACTGTATATAAACAAACTTAAAAAAAGAGTTATTGAAATACTCAATAATTTAGCCTTACTTCTGAATAAGTCTTTAATTGAAAATAAAAATATAAATTTTATATCACTATAATTAAATAATTTTTCCATCATTTATTTCAATTTTTTTATGAGCTTTATTGGCAATTTTGTTGTCATGAGTTACTAATATAAGACTTGATCCTGAATCTTTTACAATTTCAAACAAGATACCTGAAATTAATGATGAATTTATTTTATCAAGATTACCTGTAGGCTCGTCAGCTAATATTAACTTTGGTTTCATAACCAATGATCTAGCTATAGCAACTCTTTGTTGTTCACCCCCAGAGAGTTGACTTGGATAATGATTAAATCGATGTTTCAAACCTACCTTATCTAAAATTTCTTTAGATTTATTTAAACCATTGTTTATGTTGTTAATTTCTAAAGTTAAATTTACATTTTCTAATGCCGTAAAATTTGGCAAAAGAAAAAAAGATTGAAAAATTATACCAATATTTTTTCTTCTAATATCTGAAAGTTCATCTTCATTTAAATTTTTAAAGTTATTGCCGTCAAAAATTAATTCTCCTGAATTAAATTTTTCTAAACCAGCTATTAACATAATCAAACTAGTTTTACCTGAGCCACTTTCTCCAATGACTGAAATTGATTCTCTATAATTTAGATCAATATTTACATTTTTAAGTATTTGTAATGACTTATTATTTATCTTATAAGATAAATTTAAATTTTTTATTTCGAGAAGTTTGTTCATGCTCAAACATTTTATTATTACATTAATCTTAAGTTGTCTAGTTTCGTTTAACTCCTATGCATTAGATAAAATATTGCTATACGGTGATAGTTTAATGTCTGGATACAAATTGGATAAAAAAAATTCCTTAAATAATATACTTGAACAAAAACTTTTACTGTTAGGATATAAATATAAAATAATTAATGCTAGCATCCCTGGTGAAACTAGTTTTGGAGGTTTAAATAGACTTAATTGGACGCTTGCTGAAAAAAATATAACACACGTTGTATTGTGTTTAGGTGCAAATGATATGCTAAGAGGCATTAAACCAATTGAAACATATAAAAACCTAGAAAAAATCATTAAAATAATTAATGCTAAAAATGTTAAAATTATTTTAGCTGGAATGATTGCACCTTCTTCCTATGGAAAAAAGTATAAAGATAGCTTTGACATTATTTATCCTGATTTAGCAAAAAAATTTAATCTGTTATTTATTCCCTTTTTGCTTCAAGACGTGGCT
>CACNQW010000014.1 GCA_902622745.1 uncultured SAR116 cluster alpha proteobacterium | reverse complement strand
TTTATTATCTAGGAGATTATCGGCTTTTAAAAATATATCATTTGGGAAAAAGGGTACATCACAAGGAAAAGTAAAAACCCATTTATATTTTAAACGATTTGCCCAAATTAGTGCAGAATATATTCCTGACAATGGACCTAGATGACCAACAAATTTATCTTTAATTATTTCTAATCCAAATTCAGAAAATTTATCTAAATGTTCGTTAGCATTAATCGCTATCGGTAAGTTATTATTTGAAATTTTTTTTATTATTCTTGAGATTAATGTATGTTTATTTATTTTTACAAAAGCTTTATTTTCATGATTCATTCTTGAAGACTTTCCTCCTGCCAATATTACACAGGGATATTTAACGTTTAGTTTTTTGAATTTATTATTTGTTATTTTAAATTTTCCTTAACTAAACACTCCCAATATTTAACACCAAAAGGCAAAAGTTTGTCATTAAAATCAAAATAAGGAGAATGTAATTTTTCAGAATTAGTTCCTGCGCCTAACCATATATAAGCTCCTGGTTTTTCTTTTAACATATAAGAAAAATCTTCAGAACCCATTGTAGGTGTGCAATTTTCATCTATCATATCTGTTCCAAAGTGTTTTTCATAAATTTTATGGGCAAAAGATGCACTTTTTTCATCATTTACGGTTGGTGGATAACCTGGAATAATTCTAAAATCAACTTTACAATTATGTGAAATTGCAGTTTGTTCAACTAAAATTTTAATTTTGTTTAAAAGATTATCTCTATCGTGCTCATTAGTAGATCTTAATGTTCCTCCTAGATATGCACTTTCAGGTATAACATTAAAGGCTGAACCGCTGTTAATTTTCGTAATTGATAGAACAGCATTTGAAAATGGATCTAATTGTCTTGACACAATAGTTTGAAGAGAAACAATTATAAATCCTAGAGCTATTATTGGATCGTTTGAAACATTTGGTTGAGCAGCATGACCTCCTTTTCCTAATATATTGATTTCAAATATATCACCACCAGCCATAGCAAACTGTTTATGTATTACAGCTTTCCCAAGTTCAACTCCTGGCCAATTATGTATTCCCCAAACGTTATCAATTTTAAACTTTTTAAATAATCCATCATTAATCATAGATTTGGCTCCAGCTCTTCCGCCCTCTTCAGCTGGTTGAAAAATGAAATATACTTTTCCGCTAAAGTTTTTATCTTCAGATAATATTTTAGCAGCGCCTAATAGCATTGTCACATGGCCGTCATGACCGCAAGCATGCATTTTACCTAAATTTTTTGATGAATAACTTAAATTTGTTTTTTCATCCATGGGCAATGCATCCATATCAGCTCTTAAACCTATTGATTTACTTGATTTTTTTTTGCCTTCTAAAATACCAACTAATCCTGTTTTACCAATATTTTTAAAAACTTTAATTCCAAATCCCTTAAGTTTTTTTTCGATGAATTCCGCAGTTTTATACTCTTCATAAGCAATTTCTGGAAAAGAATGAATTGTTTGTCTCCACTTTTTCATTGTTGGAATTAAATCTTGTATGTTTTTATTAAATTTCATTATAATTTACTCAATAATGGTTTCAGCATTTGATAATATATTAACAATTCTTGGGGAAGAAAACCAAACAATTCCTCTAATTTTTGATTCACCACATAGTGGAAATATTTATCCTAATGATTTTAAACACAATACAACATTTGAAAAATTAAGACAGGCAGAAGATAGTTATGTAGATGAGCTCTACAATGAAGCCCCAGATATTGGTGCTATTTTATTAAAAGCAAATTTTCCTAGATCATATATAGATCCAAATAGAGCGGAAACAGATTTTTCTTTAAGTGAGATTTCTGATTTTAGTAAAGACATTTTAAATATAGATTTCCAACCAACAATCAAAACAAAATTAGGAATTGGTCTGATTTGGCTTAAAGTACCACCTGATGGTGAAGATATGTATGGAAAAAAATTAACATATGATCAAGTCGCGAATCGGATCTTAAATTATCACAGACCATATCATAAAAAACTTAAATTAATTTTGAAAAATACATATGATAAATATAAATGCTTCTTTCATATAAACTGTCATTCTATGCAAAATAATGCAAGTGCAATGTCTACTCAAGAAAAGGGGACACCTAGGCCAGACTTTGTTATAGGCGATAGAGATGGTACTTCTTGTAAAAAAAAGTTTACAAATCTTATTGTTAATATTCTTAAAGATTTAAATTATGATGTAGTTACAAATGATCCTTATAAAGGTATGGAGTTAGTTTCTGCTTATAGTAATCCAGCTCAAAATAAACATTCATTACAAATTGAAGTTAATCGAGGGTTATATATGGATGAAAAAACTAGAATCAAAACGGATGGTTTTAATGCTTTAAAAGAACATTTGTCGTTGATGACTAGAGAGATAAAACTGTTTGTAGAAAAGGAATTAAGATGAATGACCCTAGATTAAATTATGCAAATGAGTACCCAGTAGAAATTTTACCTCCTGACATATCTGGATATAAAAAAACTAACACAGGCGTAGATTATATTTTAACTTTAGATAGTGGGTTCCCAGGACCTCATGTTTTAGTAACTGCTGTTGTTCACGGTAACGAGCCTTGTGGGGCAATTGCTATAGATTGGTATTTAAAAAATAATTTTAGACCTAAAGAAGGTAAACTCACACTTGGATTTATGAATATAGAAGCATATTTAGCTTTTGATCCAGAAAATCCTAATAGAACTAGATGGGTAGATGAGGATTTTAACAGACTTTGGGCTCCTGGAGTTTTAGAAGAAAAAAATGGAAGTAAAACCTACGAATTTTTTAGAGCTAATGAAGTAAAACACATAATTTCTGATGCCGATTTTCTTTTGGATATTCATTCAATGCAAAAACCATGTGTGCCTCTAATGATGGCTGGTATGTTGGACAAAGGTATAACATTAGCTAAAAATTTAAATTATGAAATTAAAATTATTACGGATTCAGGGCATAAAGAGGGTATGAGGATGAGAGATTATGGTAATTTCTCAAATCCAGAAAGTAAAAAAAATGCTCTACTAGTTGAATGTGGACAACATTGGGAGAAATCTTCTGAGGATGTGGCGATTGAGACATTGATTAAGTTTCTTAGACATACCGGAGTTATGGACAATAATTTTGGAGAAAATATCATATCAAATGAAATTGTTTCATCAAATCAAATTGAAGTATTTAAAGTTGGTGAAATTGTGACTATTAAAACAAATAATTTTAAGTTTGAAAAAAATTGGCAAGGCTTCGATAAACTTTCCAAAGGTTCAGTTATTGGAAAGGATGGAGATGAAATCATATATGCTCCTTTTGAAGAAACTATATTGATAATGCCTACTAAGAGATTGTTTCCTGGTAAAACAGCAGTTAGACTTGCCTACAATGTAGATTAAATTTTTACGTATATTAATTATTGAAGTCTAGGGTTAAACATGTCCCTTAAATGATCTCCAACTAAGTTTATAGATGCTACGGTTATTAAAAGAGCAATACCTGGAAATATACTAATCCAAAAATCACCGCTATACATATATTCAAATCCATTACCAATAAGTAATCCTAAAGAGGGTTCTGTTATTGGTAATCCTAAACCTAAAAAACTTAATGTCGCTTCTAGTGAAATTGCATGCGCTGTTTGTAATGTGCCAACTACAATTAATGGAGCAAGACAATTTGGTAAAATGTGTTTAAACATTATCCTAGTATTGCTAAAGGCTAGACATCTCGCAGAGTCGATATATTCTTTGTTAATTTCTACAAGTGCTGAAGCTCTTGCAGTTCTCGCATAATATGCCCATTGAACTAATATTAAAGCAATTATTGTCTTTTCAACTCCTTTTCCAAATGCAGCCAATATTATCAATGCAACTAATATTGATGGGAAGCTAAGTTGAATATCAACAATTCTCATTATAATTGTTTCATATTTTCCTCTAAATAAAGCTGCAGAAATTCCAAATATTGAACCTATAATTAATGCAAATACTCCAGACAGAACTCCAACTCCTAAACTTACTCGTAAACCATAAAATATTGCTGAAAGCATGTCTCTACCAGCTCCATCTGTTCCAAGGACATATAAATTACCAGCAAAATCTTCAGACATTGGTGGCATTCTACTATTCATTATGCTTACATTATTCAAATCATATGGATCTGTTGGGGACACCAGTGGTGCAAAAATAGCGACGAATAATATAGAAAGAAAAATAAAAAGGGCAAATACAGCAATTTTGTTTACAGAAAAATCTCTCCAAAAATTTTTAAAGTTTTGGTCTCTACTGCTCATTAATTCATTCCTTTTAATCTGACTCTAGGGTCAAGAAAAGTATATAGAATATCAACGGTCAGGTTCAAAAATACAAAAAATGTAACTATTATCATTAAATAAGCAACAATTACTGGTCTATCTAAATTATATATAGAATCGATAATTAATTTACCCATTCCTGGCCACGCAAATACAGTTTCAGTAACTGTTGAAAAAGCTATTAAAGAGCCAAATTCAAGACCTACAACTGTAACTATAGGTATTAAAATATTTTTTAAAATATGAACTAAAACTATTCGCTTTTCAGATAAACCTTTTGCTCTAGCAAAAGTTATATAATCTTGTAAGATTATTTCCCTTGTTCCAGCTCTAGTAAGTCTAATAACTGATGAAATCTTAAATAATGCTAAATTTAAAGCAGGAAGAAAAACATGAGATAGGCCATTTAGCGTGAATAGAGAACTTTCTATACCTAAAAAAGATCCAATTTCTCCTCTTCCTGTAGAAGGTAACCACCCTAAATATACAGCAAAAAACATTATGAAAATAATTCCTACCCAAAATGTAGGCATTGAAAACCCTAGAATTGATCCTGCCATAATAGTTTTACTAGCTTTACTATTAGGTTTATAGCCAGCGTAAATACCAAGAGGAATAGCGATAATTAACGAGATAAAAAGAGAAAACAAAGCAAGCTCAAGTGTGGCTGGCATTCTCTGTAATATTAATTTTAGTGCTGGTTCATTATAAATAAAAGAACTTCCTAAATCCCCTTTAAGTGCATTTGTTAGAAAATACCAATATTGTTCACTTACTGGCTTATCTAAACCAAGTTCTCTAATCACGCGTTCAACTTCAGCTTGATCTGCCTCAGGATTTATTAGCATTTCAACAGGGTCGCCAACCAAATTAACGCCAACAAAAACTAATATGGACATTATAAAGAGTACTAAGAAACTCTGTCCAAATCTTTTTAAAATATATTCTAACATATGAAAATATTTTATTTATACATTAAACCCAGAAAAAAATCCTGGATTTAATGTTATTTAAAATCAAACTATTTACAATTTAGATAAGTTGCAATAGTTCTTTCATCAGTTCTCGGTGTATAAGAGCATGTAGATTTTGCTGCCCAGGTATTCATTTGATAATGAACTGGGATCACACCATAATTTTTGCCAACTGCTATCTCAGTAGCCTTGGCAAGAAGTTTACCTCGAGCATCAGAATCAACTGTTGCCAGAGCTTCTTGTATAATTTTGTCTACAGAGGGGTCAGAGTGTCTACCTCTATTAGCTCTTCCCATTCCTATAGATTTGTCATATGTATGTAACAAAGCTCTTAAAGGTGAAGATGCCTCTCCAGATCCAGCTCCCCATCCAAGAACCATAAAACTAAATTCAGGACTCTTATTTGGACCGCCCCTAGAAGCTCTTTTGAAATAAACAGCTTTTGGCATTGTCTCAACTTTAGCTTTAATTCCAATTCTTGATAACATTTGTGCTAAAGCTTCAGCAATTTTAGCATCATTGATGTATCTATCATTTGGACCATGGATTGTCATTTCAAACCCTTTTTCATATCCAGCCTCTGCCATTAGTTTTTTTGCTGTTTCAGGATCATATGGATCTGGCTTCATATTTGGAGATACTCCATGAAAACCTTTTGGAAGAAGTTGACCAGCTTTCACAGCGATATTTTCCATCACTTTAGATACCATCGCGTCACGATTTATTGCTAAAGATATAGCCTTTCTTACTCTAACATCCATTAAAGGATTTTTAATTTTTCCACCCCCAATAGCTTTTATATGAGGAGAGTTTTCTCTAAATTGATCCATATGCAAATAAATTACGCGATTAGATGCTCCGCTATTGATTGATAAAGTTGGATTCTTTTTAAGTTTTGCAACATTTAAAGGTGGAACATTATCAATAAAATCAACATCTTTTGCAAGTAGTGCAGCGATTCGTGCAGGTCCAGATTTAATCGGCTTAAACAGTACATTTTTATATTTTGGTTTACCTGTTCCGGCACCATGATAATTTTCATTAGCTTTTAATTCAATCCTGTCACCTGGAACCCATTTTACAAATTTATAAGGACCAGTTCCAATTGCAGCTTTTCCACTATTATAATCAGCTGTAGTAGCACCTTCTCCATACTTTTTTGAAATAATTTTTACCGTCATTATGTCATTAGGCATCAAGGGATAAGGTTTTTTAGTTTTGATATGAATTGTATGACTATCTATTTTAATAAAAGTTTTACCTTTTAAATATGTTCCAAAACCCGAAGGTGATTTAGGTACATTTGGAGCCCTTTGAGCAGTAAACATTACATCATCTGCTGTAAAATCACTACCATCATGCCATTTCACACCTTTTCTTAATTTAAACTCCCATGTTGTATCGTTTATAGGCTTCCAAGATGTAGCTAGGTCAGGATAATGTTGCTGATTCTCGTCACTTCCCACTAGAGTTCCAAAAATGTGAGTTGCAAAAGCATTATTAGGACCTAAATTGTGATAATGAGGGTCAATAGAACTTGGTTCTGATTTCAATCCTACTGTAAGATCTTTTGCAAATGATAGATTAGATAATAAAATACTTACAAATAGAACTAAAAAAGTTTTAATTAATCTCATAATTACCTCCTTTAATAACTATAATAATAACTAACAAAAACAGTGAATGAAATAAATTAAAGAGTCAATTTAATCTGTTTAAATTTTTTTTTGCTGTTATCTTAGTTCATATGTCGCTATCAATTATTGATGAACTTCCAAAAAATGAAATTTATAATGATGGATTTTCTGGTTTAAAATTATCATATAGATACTTAAAAAATAAAAATAAAAAAACTATAGTTTTTTTGCATGGATATAATGGAAATAGCAAAAGTTGGGCGTATCAATTTAAATTTTTTAAAAATAAATATTCATTAATCTCATTTGATTTTCCTGGATTTGGTGAATCTGATAATATGAAAGATCCAGATATGTTCAAAGTGTCTAATTTGATAATCCGGGCATTAGAAAATTTAAAAATTAAAGAATATTATATAATTGGGCATTCAATGGGAGGCATGTTAGCTCAAATATTAAGTACAAATAACAATTCATCAGTCATTAAAATGGTACTCTCATGCACGCATAAAGGATATTCTATGAAATACAAGAAACCCCTTAGAGAACCATACAATAAAAGACTTCAAGAAAGACACGAACTTTCTGATGTGGAATATGGAAAATTAAGGATATCTAAAATGCTGCCAGGATTTCAAGATAAGAAAATTTTTGATTTTTTATGTTTAATTAGTCAAGAAACTTCAAGTGAAGCAATTGTTTGTGGTGGTTCTTCCATGCAAATATTAGATACCACTGATATATTATCAAAAATTAAAGTTCCATGTTTAATTTTAACCGGTTCAGAAGATATTGTTGTTTCTAGGGAGAAGTCATTATTTCTTTACGATAAAATAAAAAATGCTCTCCATATTGAAATTAAAGGTGTTGGGCATGCTCCTTATTGTGAAAATGCACTGGAGTTTAATGAAAAAATTAGTTCATTTTTATCAACTTAATGACAGCTTTATCTTATAAACCATTTGCAATTTATTTTGTCAGCAATTCTCTATCATTACTTGGTCTATGGATGCAAAAAGTAAGTATTGGCTGGCTAGCATGGAATTTAACCGAATCAACATTTTGGACAAGCTTTGTTGCATTATCTCTAATGGCACCTGCTGGCATTTTAGGTCCTTTTTTTGGAGTTTGGGCTGAAAAATGGGATATGAGAAAGGCAACAATCATTTTAAAATTCTCAATGTTTTTTATTTCAATTGTGATTTTTTACTTACAATTTATTCAAGCTCATTCAATTTTTTCATTAGCTGTTTTAACCTTAATATATGGTATTTTAAGTGCTATATATCATCCTGTTAGATTAGTTTTTGTCTCAATAGTAGTAAAAAAATCTTTCTTAGGAAGCGCAATAGGTTTAAATTCGGCTTCATTTAATGCCTCGAGGGTCATTGGACCAGCTATTGCTGGTTTTCTTATGTTATATTTTGATTTACAATTAACATTTCTGGTCTCAGCTTTGTTATATTTACCAATAATATTAATACTTTTTTTTATACCATTGGAAAAACGAGATACTTTCTCTTTTAGAAAAGAGACTTTTAAAAAGGATTTCTTTGAGGGTTTACGATATTCTTTAAAAAACAAAATTATAAAAATAAATTTATACATAGTTTTCATCAATGCATTATTTGTAAGAGGAGTCTTGGAAATCCAACCAACTATCGCAGGTGAAATTTTATCTGGAAGTAGTACAAGTTTATCATTAATTACTGCATCTGCAGGAATTGGAGCGTTACTTGCTTCTATTTTCCTTGGCTCCAGTAAATATTTACAAAATAATTTATCTAAAATATTTTTACCTATGATAATTTTTGGATTTTTATCTTCATTATTCATTGGGATATTTAATGATATAGAAATCATTATTTTATTATTTTTATTTTTGGGTTTTTCTACAACTCTGATAGGAATTGGAACACAAACATTAATTCAATTGGAAGTTTCCGAACAATTTAGGGCTCGTGTACTGACATGGTGGTCAACAATTTCATTTGGATCTTTATCTATTGGTGGTATTTTGATTGGTTTGTTTGGTGAAATAATTCCATTAGAACTGGTTTTAATTATTACTCCAATTGTAGGGTATTTATCATACATTTATTTTCTTAGAAGATTTAACGGATCTTTTAGTCTCTCTTCGAAAAATGTAAATGCCTGATATTGTAATAATAATTCCTCCAATTATTGTATTGGTCAATGGATAAACATTCCAAATCGCTAAATCAAAAATTATTGCCCAAATAATACCTGTATAATTATAAGGGCTTACGATTGAAGCTTCTGCCTTTTGCAAAGCAAAGGTCATTAAACTTTGAGTTATAAAAGCGCATACACCTAATAAAATTAGCAATATATAAACATCTAAAGTTGGATCTTTCCATACATAGGGTTGAAAAAAAGAGGTGGTTATTACACTTACTAACATAAAATAAAATACTGTTTTAAATGGATTTTCAGTTTCTCCAAGTATTCGCAAAAAGATAATTGTTGTTGACCACATTAATGTAGCTATTAATGCTGTAATTGAAGCTATTTCTATATTAGTTGAAGGATCTAATGCAATCACAACACCAGTAAATCCAAAAATTATAGCAGTCCATCTTCTCCAGCCAATTATTTCATTTAAAAAAATTATAGCAAGAATTGAACTGAAAATAGGAACAGCCATTGAGATAACTGTGACATCTGCAATGGGTAATCTTTGAAAAGAATAAAAAAAGAAAATATTTCCAATTACTCCAGCAATTGATCTAAAAAAATGAAGAAATGGTTTTTTTGTATAAAGGAATTTTAATCCCCCTAATTTATTAATTATAGGGAATAATAAAATTATAACTATTATTCCCCTTATAAACGCAATTTGTATTGGGTTATACTCTGGCCCAATCAACTTTGCAATTGCACTCATTAGGGTAACACTTACAACAGCAATTATCATTGCGCAAATAGCAATAAAATTATTTGAAAAACTAATTTTCAAGATTTTAGTTTTCAATTCGTAATTTTAAGTTTGTCAATTTTTTAGGTTCTCTCAAAAATAAAATACAAAGAAATGAAGCTAAAAATGGATATAATGAACAAATTCTTATAGTTGAAATTGGGTCTCCTAAATAGTCAATAGCAGCTGCAAAAGGTATTGGTCCAATAGATGCTCCAACAACTAAAATCATTTGTCCTGTACCTTGTATTGATCCTACATGTAATCTTCCAAAATATCTGGCCCAAATATACCCAAATAGTGAAATACTAAAAGCATTGTTGATACCAAAAATAACAGAATATATTATTGCATTTTGTAAAGAAGATGCAAAAGTTATCATAAGTAATGAGCATCCTGTTACTATTAAGGCTATTCCGACAATAATATGTGTTTGAAATTTATCTAACATTTTACCTATAATGGGTATAAATAATATCATGGCAATCATCGTTGGTATAAATAATGTTGTTGCGATTTGACTTGAAAGATTAAAATATTCGTTCAAAATTGTTACTTGAAAGAAATGTAAAGCAGTTACTAACATAGAAATAGAAAAAAAGGAAAATGCCAAAATATAAAAACATTTTTCTTTTAGGGCTTCACTAAGATTTAGACCAATAATTTTACTCTTCGTATTTTTCTCATTTGTAATTTTTTCAGCTCCATCAGGTAACATATTTACATCTTCTGGTTTATTTACTGCTAAAAATATCAATGGAGGCAACATAATTATCCAAGTTGAAAAACCAATAACGACCCATGCCATTCTCCACCCATAAACCTCTATGAGGTAATTCGAAATAGGAGGATGCAAACCCATAGATATTGCAAATCCAAGCCCCATTAATCCAAGGGCGAATCCTCTTTTTTTGTCAAACCATTGTGTTACAATGTTGGACGAGCAAAGCATAAGAGAGCCTTGACCAAAAAACCTTAAAAATCCAAAACCTAGTGCTAACATTAAAAAATTTGATGCAGCTCCAAATAATAAACATCCAAAACCAAGCAAAATGATAGTCGTAATTAAAACAATTCTAGGCCCAAATTTATCAACAAATTTACCCATTCGTGGAAGCAAGAAAGCAGCAACTAAAGTTGCAATCATATAAGCTGTTGATATTGAAGTACTTGATATATTAAGTTCTTTTGTAATAATTGGCAGAAACGCACTAAATGTATGGGATTGTCCTGCTCCGCTACTGAAAATACCCAAACCACCAATTAAAACGATAATCCACCCATAAAACATCTTTGTATTAATTTCATTTACAGTTTTAGAGTTAATTAAAAACATTATCAAATTAATTTACATGTTAATTAATTTTAAAGCAATTAATTACAAATTTAATTTTTCTTACTTGCTTTTACGAACATATTTACAGCTTCTTCAAATGTTCTAGACTCATTGTAAGTTTGTCTAGTTTCATTAGAGATTGGGGTCTTTTGAGCTAGTTTCATAATGTCAGCAGCACCTTGATGAAATTTAGGAGTCAGATTCAATGTTTTAAAAGTTTTTGCTATTTCATACATTTCACCTTCCCATCTACTTGCATCCAATGGGATTTTGGGAGTCATATTTTTCATAGCTTTTAAAATTTCAGGTTTACTAAATTCAAGCTCTTTCACGTATTCGTCAAACAACTTAGATTTTGAAGCAGCCGTTATTGTTGCGGCATGAAGTGCAAAAGTGCCTTTTGTAGTGCTAGCATAAATCATTTTAAATGCTGAGGCTTTTCCAACTTCAGAACCGAGACTTTTAACTATAATACCTTTATTATTGAGAATTTCTAATTTACTTGTATTTTTACCTGAGATATAGAGACGAGTTTTACCTTTTTCTACAATTGGATTTAAACCTACGATACCTCCGTCTAAAAATTCAAAGTGTTTGTTATTAAACAGTTTTTCAATTTTTAAGCAAGTGTTTGGTGATGTAGCATTACAATCAACGTAGGTTATTTTTTTTTGTATATGAGATGAAAAACTAGTAACAAACTTTGCTTGTTGAAATGCTTTTTCAGGTGGAATGATGGAAAAAATTATATCAACTTGTTTTAAAAAATTTTCAAAATTATCAATATTTATTACTTTTGCCTCGTTAGCAAGTTTAAGTGTTCTTTTACTTCTACCTTTTAAAAATGTTAAAACTTTAAAATTATTTTCAACTAAAACCTTTGCAATTCCATGACCCATGTCACCAGGCATTAATACGCCAATGATTGGCTTTTTTGAAATCACTGTAATTATTTATCCATAGGACCGTTATTTTTTTCCCAATCTCCAATTCCTCCAACGTTTTTTACATTACTGTAACCCATTTCGATCAGAGTTTTTCCACTCAAAGCAGCTTGTCCACCAGCACCACATACTAATATTATCTCACTATTTTTATTTAACTTTGTATTGAAATAGGGTGTCTGATCGTCTGCAGCAAACTCAATAAAACCTCGAGGAATTGTAAGTGCATCTTTAATAGTTCCAGTTTTTTGAATATCACCACTGTCACGAACATCTATAAATATTATTTCCTCAGAACCATGTTTTTTAATTGCATCTAATGTATCAATTTTTTCAACAATTTCGTTAGCTTCTTTTAAAAAATCTTGTGCTGTTTTCATATATTTCTCCTATTTTATAATAACTATATTATTGGACCTAAGTTTTGAGGTTGTGATACGCCTATAGTCATCCAACAATTAGTACATTTTTCACTTATATTACTTTTACTAAGAATCCATAAAATTTTGTATCTATTTTTATTTTTTCCATCTAAAAAAACTTCTACCTTTGCCTCAGTTTGATTTTTAGAAATTAATTTAGTTTCGAAAAACAGTGATCCTAGTAGTACATCATAAGGGTTTGATCTAATCATTGAAACAAATCTACCTAGTGGGCCTGTATATTTTTTATTTTCTGGGTGGGCAAATAACCAACACTGATAAATGCCTTTATTATCCTTAGAATTACTCTGAAGTGAAGTTAATTGTATGTCTACAACTTCTAGCGGGCTGAACTTATCATTTGGTCTAATTTCAGCAAATAAAAGGCTTTTGAAATTAAAAATAAACAATGAGCACAATATGAGTGTTAATGTTGTAGTTTTTAGCCTCTTTAAAAAACTGAATTTATGCATATTTATACCGTAATCACTAAAATTATTTTTTAAAGAGGAATAAAATGTATTTTTTAAAATTATTTACTGTATCTGTTTTTTTAATTATAAACTCCAACAATGTTTTTTCGGCGGGTTCAAGCTCAGATTCAAATAACGCCAAATCTAAATCATTAGCATATTTATCTGCTGAAAAACTTATAAATAAAAAACAATATTCTGATGCTATTGTAAAGTTAAATGACGCATTGGTAACTGATAGTAAAAATGCAGATATATATAATTATTTAGGATTTTCTCATAGAAAATTAGGTAAAATGGAAGATGCTGCTTTTTTTTACAATAAAGCTCTTGAAATAAATCCTAAGCATAAAGGTGCTCTTGAGTATCAAGGAGAAATGTTTTTAACTCTAAACCAAATAGGTAAAGCTGAAGAAAATTTAAAAAAATTAGATAAAATTTGCTTTCTTGGATGCTCTGAGTTTGATAAACTTAAAAAATCAATTATGGATAAAAAATCAGGTAAAAAGAGTTCTTACTAAAAATGGTAAACTTCACGCAAATAACTGTAAAAGATATTGCTAAAGAAGTTAAGGATAATTGCTTACTTGGTATACCTGCTGATTATTCTGGCGTTCCAATGTCAGTTACAATTGAAATAATCAAAAATAAAACCAAAGGGTTGAGGTTATATTGCTTGCCACTAACTACAATTCAAGGAGATATGTTAATTGGATCTGGCTGTGTAAACGAAATTGAGACTGCAGCTGTTACCTTAGGAGAGTATGGCCAAGCTCCTAGGTTTCAAGATGCAATTGAAAATAGTAAGATTAATATTAAAGATTCTACTTGTCCTGCTTTACATGCACAACTTCAAGCTACTGAAAAATCAGTTCCTTTTATGCCATTGAGAGGGATTTTAGGTTCAGATTTGTATAATAATAGAAATGATTGGTCTGTGATTGACAATCCAATGAATAACTCTAATACCAATGATGAAAAAATTGTTATTTTACCAGCTGTACAATTAGACATTCTCATTTTTCATGCTAGTAAAGCTGATATTAATGGAAATGTACAAATTGGAAGAAGAAGAGAATTGGCTACATTGGCACATGCTTCAAAAAAAGTATATGTTACAGTAGAAGAAATTGTAGATGAAGATTTTTTTGATTCTGAACTTAAGGCTGCTGCTACTTTACCATCTTTGTATGTTGACGGCATATCATTGGCTAAAAATGGTGCGTGGCCATGTGGATTAACAGACTATTATGATATAGATACTATTGAGATGAGCAAGTATGCTAACGCAGCAAAGTACCAAGAAACATTTGATGAATATATGAGAGATTTTATTTCACAAAATAATTATTCAAATATTTGATCTAAGTGACTGAAATTTTTCAATCTGAAATTATAATAAGTGAAATATCTAATTTATTAAAAGATGACAAACATGTAGCAATTGGTGCAGCTTCTCCAATACCTGGTTCAGCTGCTCTTTTAGCTCAAGAGGAAAGAAAAAATACTAATTTAAAATTACAAGTAACAATTTTGCATTCTCAAAAATTTAATAATTTTACGGATGGCTCTAGGGAGTTGTTTGATGCATCTGCTCAGGGAAGAATAGATACTTTCTTTTTAGGAGGAGTTCAAATAGATGGTGAAGCTAACATAAATTTAGTTGGAACTGGTCGTTACCCAAAATTAGATAAACGTTTCTCAGGATCGTTTGGTTCAGCATTAATGTATTTTGTAGTCCCCAAAATTATTCTATTTCGTGAAGAGCATACTCCCAGAACATTAGTAAAAAAAGTTGATTTCATTTCTGCACCTGGCATTTCACCACCTAACATATATAGGCCAGGTGGTCCCAAATATTTAATCACAAATAAAGCTTTATTTAGTTTTAACAAAAAAAAGAAAAATTTTAAAATTGAAAAAATAAATCCAGAATTTACATTAAACGAGGTAATTAAAAGTACAGGTTTTGAATTTAAAACTAATAAAAATTTAAAATATTTTACTATGCCCTCTCAAAAAAGAATTCATATTTTACGAAATTTGATTGCTCCGAAAGTATTAAATTTTTATCCACAGTTCGCAAAAAAATTATGGTTTAACTAGTTTTTCTTAAAATCATTTCCCTATAAGCGAGATAACAAGTTGAACTAAGTATAATTATTCCACCAATCCATAAAGTTGTTTCAGGTGTTTCATCAAAAATTGTGTAGCTAAGTAAAGCTGACCAAATTAACCTTAAAAAATCAAATGGTAAAAGCATAGCAACCTCTGCTCTTTTAAATGAACTGTTCATTAAAGTTTGTGCAAATGTTCCTGTAAGTGAAATAAATAAAAAAAATAAAATATGTATTAATGTTGGTGAAGTCCAAACTGGCAATGCTAGAAATAACGTGGCAGGAATTAGACCAACACCAGCATATAAAGATATTGTATATACTGAATCTGTAATAGTTAATCTCTTAATAATGATGAGACAAATTGACCAAAGTAAAGATGAGAGGATAACCATCAGGGATCCTATTTCAATAGTGATATCTGGTCTTAGGACTATAAGTGTCCCAATAAATCCTATTATCAAAGCTGTTATTCTTCGAATCCTGATTATTTCTTTCAGAAATAAAACCGAAAAAATTGTTGTAAAAATTGGAACTGTAAAACCTAGAGCAGTAGTTTCTGCTAAATTAATTTTACTTAAACCATAAAAAAAACAGAGTAGCGCGATTGAATTTAATCCTATCCTATAAATTTGTAATTTTGGATTTTCAGTAATTAAAATCGATTTTCCTTGATAAAATATAATTGGGCTCAAAATCACAATAACAAATGCACATCTAAAAAATGCAATTTCAAAAGGATGTATTTCCTCAGAAATATATTTGACAGCTGCATGCATTATAACAAAACAAAATCCTGACAATATCATGTAGGTTATTGCTACAAAACCATCAGATTTTGCAAATTCAAATTTACTGTTTTTCACAAAATTTTATTTATTTTGTCTATTATCAATTAAATCATTTACTACTGAAGGATCAGCTAATGTTGATGTATCACCTAAATCTTGATATTCATTAGCAGCGATTTTTCTTAAAATTCTCCTCATTATTTTACCTGAACGAGTTTTTGGTAATTGCGGAGAGAATTGTAATAAATCTGGAGTAGCTATAGGACCAATTTCTTTTCTAACCCATTTTTTTAATTCAGCATATAATTGATCTGATGAATCTACACCAATATTTAAAGTAACATAAGCATAAATTCCTTGTCCTTTTATATCGTGTGGATATCCAACAACTGCTGCTTCTGCAACATCAGTATGAGCAACCAAAGCTGACTCAACTTCGGCTGTACCCATTCTATGACCAGAAACGTTTATTACATCATCAACTCTTCCAGTTATCCAATAATATCCATCTTTATCTCTACGACAACCATCACCAGAAAAATATCGTCCTGGAAATGTTTTAAAATAGGTATCAATAAATCTCTGATGATCCCCATAGACTGACCTCATTTGACCAGGCCATGACATCTCAATACATAGATTTCCCTCAGCTTCACCATTTAACTCATTATTGTCATTATCAACTAATACTGGTTTAATACCAAAAAAAGGTTTTGTTGCAGAACCCGGCTTTGTATCTATTGCTCCAGGAAGTGGAGTAATAAGTATTCCTCCAGTTTCTGTTTGCCACCATGTATCAACGATAGGACATCTTTTATCACCTACAATTTCATTATACCAATTCCATGCTTCTGGATTTATAGGCTCTCCAACTGTACCTAAAATTCTTAAACTACCTCTATTTGTTTTTTTTACTGGAGCCTCCCCTTCAGCCATTAATGCTCGAAGTGCTGTAGGAGCTGTATAAAAAATATTTACTTCATGCTTATCAACAACTTCCCAAAATCTACTAGAAGTTGGATAATTTGGAACACCTTCAAACATTAAAGTGGTAGCACAATTTGATAAAGGTCCATAAATTATATATGAATGTCCAGTAACCCACCCAACATCTGCTGTACACCAGTAAACTTCATTTGGTTTATAATCAAAAATATATTCATGAGTAATAGATGTGTAAACCATATAACCGCCAGTTGTATGCATTACACCTTTTGGCTTTCCTGTAGAACCAGATGTATATAGTATAAACATTGGATCTTCAGCATTCATTTCTTCAGGTTCACAAGTTTCCGCAACTTCTTCAAACAACTCATGATACCAAAAATCTCTGTTATTAATCCAATTGATATCACCATTTGTTCTTTTAATAACAAGACATTTTTTACATGAAGATGCTTTTTTTAATGCTTCATCAGTGTTTTGTTTTAAAGGGATTGTCTTACCACCTCTAATACCTTCGTCAGCAGTTATGATCAAATTTGAATTACAATCTTCAATTCTTCCTGCAAGAGCTTCTGGTGAAAACCCTCCAAAAACAACAGAATGGATAGCTCCTATCCTAGTACAAGCTAACATAGCATAAGCTGCTTCTGGTATCATTGGCATATAGATTGTAATCCTGTCACCTTTTTTAGCGCCTAATTTTTTTAAAACATTAGCGAACTTACAAACATTTTTATATAGTTCGTTAAATGTTATTGATTTTTGTTCATCTGGGTTGTCACCTTCCCATATAATTGCAGTTTTATTCCCATTATTTTTTAGGTGCCTATCAATGCAATTATAGCTGGCATTTAATGTTCCATCTTCAAACCATCTTATATATAAGTTTTTTTGGTCATATGAAAAATCTCTTACTTTTTCATAATTTTTAATCCAATCAATTCGTTTTCCATGTTCCCCCCAAAATTTAATTGGATTTGAAATTGATTCCTTATACATTTCTTCATATTTCAATTTATTAATGTGAGCATTTTCTACGATTTTATTACTTGGTTTATACAAATCGTCCATTGTTTTACCTTTAAAATTATTTTTCTAACTTACTTATACATTATAATATAATAAATTTTCAAACTGTTCTATTAATAATGTTTTCTGCTTCAGACAAATTGTCTATCTCGAAAACTTTTTTGGCTGTTTCGTATGAAAAACCTCTTCTTGCAAGAGCCCCAAACCATTTATTTTTTAAATTACTGGCATCTATTTTATTTAAATCTTTTTGATAAAATAGACCTATTTTTTTCTTTTTTGTATAAATTAAAGCGGATTGAATTTCGTCTAATTTATTAGAAAAAAACTTATCTGTAATCTTTTCAATAACGTCATGATCAATGCCTTTTTCATCTAATTTAAATTTAAGAAGCTTTTTTGAACCACCACTGTTAAAGATTTTTTCACCTTTAATTTCAGAATATCTTAAATCATTAATATAATTTAACTTTTTCATTTTTTCTGTAATTAAATTAATAAATTCATTTTTTTTGTATGGACTTAAATTTGGTTCGAAAATATTAATTTTTTTCTTTAAAAAAGATTTAAATTGAGCTTCTGTGGTTTCAAACTTCGATAAATATCTTAATCCATTTTTATTAAGAAATTTTAAAATTTCATTTTCAACATTCATTTTAAATTTGATTTTTTTTATAAATTGTTTTTAAAAATAATACTAATAACTATGAAAAATAAAAACAAATACTTAAGTATAAGAAGAGACATAAATATTGTAAATTGGCTCGGGTTATATACTCTTTACTTAAAAGAAGTAAAACGTTTCACTAGCGTTTTTCTTCAAACTATAACAGCTCCAATGGTTACCACATTATTGTTTGTAGTTGTATTTTCTATTGCAATTGATAGATCTGCAGGCATTAAGGGTATTTCATATATTTCTTTTTTAATTCCTGGCCTCTTGATGATGAGTGTTTTACAAAATGCTTTTGCAAACACCTCATCTGCTTTTATGACTGCTAAGGTTACAGGATCGATTGTAGATTTATTATTAGCACCATTAGGCTCAGTAGAAATTTTTACTGCTCATAATTTGGCAGGAATTACAAGAGGAACTATAGTATTCCTTGCTTCATTTTTATTATTATTAATACTTGGAATAACAAACTTACCAATAAATTATATTTGGACATTTATATTCCTAGTATCTGGAGGATTTGCATTATCTTGTATAGGTATCATTGCAGGTATCTGGGCTCAAAAATTTGATCAATTAGCGATTGTTTCAAATTTTGTTGTTCAACCTTTGGCCTTTTTATCTGGAACATTTTACTCTATTGAACGTTTACCTGAATTTTTAAAACCAATAGCGTATTCAAATCCTTTTTTTTATATAATTGATGGTTTTAGATATGGTTTTTTAGGTGTCAGTGATATATCACCTTATATCTCATTGATAATATTATTAGGTTTCAATTTTATTTTAGGCTATTCTGCTTGGTACGTGCTTAATAGTGGTTACAGATTAAAATCATAGTCGATAGTGGAAACATAAATGGTCTTTTTAAATAATGATAAAAATGGTGTTTTACCGTCTCAATACATTAAGGAGCTAATTGATAAAAATTTTATGTTTAGCAATGAGAATATCAATGAAGACCTAATTCAACCAGCATCCATTGATTTGAGGTTAGGTTTTAAAGCATGGCGTGTTCCTGCATCATTTTTACCTGGCAAAAATAGTACGGTTGAAGAGAAGTTAAATCAAATAGCAATGCATGAATTTAGTTTATCAAATGGTGCAGTGTTAGAATGTGGTTGTGTATATATTGTAAAATTATTAGAGGGTCTGAACTTACCAAAAAATATATCCGGTATGGCTAACCCAAAAAGCTCAACAGGAAGATTAGATGTTTTTACACGTTTAATTGTTGATAGAACACAGCAATTTGAAAATGTTCCAAAAGGTTATAAAGGTTCTCTATATTTGGAAATTTCTCCAAGAACTTTTTCAGTTGTTGTAAGAACTGGCACTCGATTAAATCAATTAAGGTTTTCAATTGGTGATATAAGTTTGACGGACAAACAAATGGCTGAACTTCAATATAAACATGATTTGATAAAAAATAATGAATCATCTGAATTATCAGATAAATTAAAAAACGGATTACCTTTATCAGTGGATTTAAAGGGTGTTGATGGTGTTGTAGGATATAAAGCAAAAAAACATTCGAAGTTAATTGATTGTGATAAAGTTAAAAATTATAAGGTATCCTCTTTTTGGGAGAAGATAACGATTGAAGATTTAATAATTTCTGAAGAAAATCAAAATAGATCTTTAGTTTTAAGTCCAGATGCTTTTTATATATTATGTAGTAAGGAATCAGTTTCAGTTCCAAAAAATCTAGCTGCTGAAATGCGACCTTACGATACTAATATTGGAGAATTCAGAGCTCATTATGCAGGCTTTTTTGATCCTGGATTTGGTTCTCCAGAATTAAATGCTCATAACACCAAAGCAGTACTCGAGGTTAGATCGCATGATGTTCCGTTTATTATTGAAGATGGACAAACTATTTGTCGATTAATTTATGAGCCTATGTCCGATATACCAAATAAATTATATGGTGAAATAAAAGGCAAAAATAATTATCAATCCCAAGGTTTAAAATTATCTAAACATTTTGTATAAACTAGATTAATGTAATTATTTTTTAATTAAGGATTTTTAAAATGGCTCTAAGTCCCGATATAATGAAAACATATGGTAGAATTGATATTGCATTTACACATGGTAAAGGTAGTTTTCTTTTTTCTGAGGATGGAAGTAAATATTTAGATTATGCAACTGGCATTGCTGTAAATGCATTTGGACATTCTCACCCAGATTTAATAAATGCATTGCAAGACCAAGCTTCTAAATTATGGCATGTATCAAACCTTTATAAAATCCCGGAACAAGATAAAGTTGCGAATTTACTGGTAAAGTACTCATGCGCAAATCAAGCTTTTTTTTGTAATTCTGGTGCTGAGGCTACTGAGGGTGCTGTAAAAGTAGCAAGAAGATATGCTTGGTCTAAAAAGAATATTGAAAGAGATGAGATTTTGTGTGTTACAGGAGCATTCCATGGCAGAACATTAGCTATGCTTGCAGCTAATGATAGACCTCTCTTTCGAGAAGGTTTTGGCCCTAAAGTTCCAGGGTTCAGTCATGCTGAGTGGGGCAATGTTGAAGATTTAAAAAAGAAATTAAATAACAAAGTAGCAGCTGTATTGATCGAGCCTGTTCAAGGTGAAGGTGGTGCTAGAAAAGCACCTATTAATTATTTAAAAGAAGTTGAAAAATTAACAAAACAAAATGGATCTTTATTGATATCTGATGAAGTTCAAATTGGTATGGGTCGTTCTGGAAAGTTATTTGCTTATCAAAATGAGAATATAGAACCTGATATAATTGCGCTTGCAAAAGGATTGGGAGGAGGTTTCCCAGTTGGAGCAGTTCTTGCAAAATCTGAAGTAGGTGATGCTATGGTCCCTGGAACTCATGGAAGTACTTTTGGTGGCAATCCTTTAGCAATGAGAGCTGCAGAGGTAGTAATTAATTTAATCACTGAAGATGGATTTTTAGAAACTCTTAATAAAAAAATTAAATATTTGGATAACAAAATTAATTCTCTAATTAAAGATGAAAAAAATAATTTATATAATCACAATGAACCTATTTTTTTAAAAGCGAAGGGATATGGTTTTTTACGCGGCATAGAACTGTCCGAAAAAGTTTCTGTTGCTGATTTTTCTGCAGAAGCGCGAAAAAAAGGTCTTTTGTTGGTTGGTGCAGCAGAAAATACCATTAGAATTTTACCACCTCTCAATACGTCATTTGAAGAGATTGATTTAGCTTTTTTAAAATTAAAAGAGATATCTCAAGAGTTACATAAAAAAAATGACTAGTTTTTTTGACATAAAAGATCTTTCAAAAAAAGATTTAGAAAGAATTATTGATGACGCAATTGATATAAAAAAAAATGGATGTGACAAAACACTTAAAAATAAAAATGTTTTGATGATTTTTGAAAAACCATCTCTTAGAACAAGAATTTCATTTGAAGTTTGTATTAATGATTTAGGTGGAAACTCTCTTATTCTAAATTCAAATGAGTTTAAATTTGGGGAAAGAGAAAGTATTCATGATAGTACTAAAGTTCTTAATAGATACGTAGATTTTATGATTATCAGATCCTTTGAACATTCAATTTTGAAAGAAGTTGAAAGTAATTTTTCAAAACCAATTATAAATGCTTTAACAAATCATAGTCATCCTTGCCAAGTCATTGCAGATCTAGTCACTTTCAAAGAGAGGTTTGGAGATTTTAAAGATAAAAAAGTGTCTTGGTTTGGAGATTATAATAATGTAACTCAAAGTTGGGTTGAAGCAGCCGCACTTTTAGACATAAATTTTTCTATTGCTTGCCCAAGTAAAGTCTCTGTTTCAAAAAATACAATTAAATGGTTAGAAGAGCAAAACAAACATCTAATTATTTCAGATAACGTTAATGATATTGCTAAAAATTCTGATTGTATAATGACCGATACGTGGATATCTATGGGAGATAATAAAGATAAATCTATTGATCATTTTAAACCATTCCAAGTCAATTTAAACATAATGTTATTAGCTAAAAAAGATGTAATTTTTATGCACTGTCTTCCTGCATATAGAGGAATGGAAGTTACAGATGAAGTTATAGATTCTAAAATGTCAGTTGTTTTTGATCAGGCTGAAAATAGAGTTCATGCTCAAAAATCTATAATAAAATACTGTTGTAGAGAGAATTAATAAAAAGTTTTATTGTGGTTTTAGAAAATTTAGTTATTCCTTTTCAGATTAATAATAAAATCAAAGGCACTATTGTAAGGTTAAGCTCCGTAGCATCTCAAATTATCAATAATGAATACCCTAGAAACATAAATTCAATATTTGCTGATTCTATTTCTATTACTGCTTCAATTGGATCTAGAATGAAAAATGATGGTGTTTTTAGTTTTCAGGCTCAGAGTAAAGGGGTTATTAAAACAATTTTTGTTGATTTGAATAATAATTCATCAATTCGGGGTTATATATCAGTTAATAATTTTGAAAATATTGAAAATCTTCCTTTTGAAAAACTAATGTCAAATGGAACTTTGGCTTTAAATATTAAAGAAGGTAAATTTTCTAAAAATTACCAGGGTTTAGTTGAAATTAAAGGTAAATCTATAAAAGATGCTATCGATACCTACTTCAATTCATCTGAGCAAGTTAAATCTTTTTTTAAATTATTTAATATTTTTAATCTTACAAAATACGAACCTGAGAGTAATTATATCGCTGGTGCAATAAAATTAGAGTTAATGCCTGAAATTAATGACTTTAATAATACCGAAAAATTAAATGAAGATTGGAAAACTATATTAATGTTTTTGGAAACCATGAATTCTGAAGAATTTTTAAATATAAAAAAAACATCAAAACAAATTTTATTAAACTTATTTGGACAATACGAAATAAAAATTTTCGATGAAATAAATCTTAATAACAACTGTCAATGTTCAAATGAAAGAGTTTTAAATACATTGAAGTCAATGGATCAAAAAGAAATAACATATTTGTTTAGTGAAAAAAAAACAATTGAAGTAGTTTGTGAATTTTGTAAAACAAAAAGAGTTTATAGTGAAAAAAATTTAAAATAGTTATTTTTTCCAAAATGATGCTGTAAACATTACTAATATTGCGAATATTTCTAATCTTCCTAATATCATTCCTAAACAAAGAATTAATTTTCCTAAATTAGGTATCTCAGCATAAGTGCCGTTTGGTCCGATCATTTCACCTAATCCGGGGCCAACGTTTCCTATGGCAGATGCTGCTCCAGATAAAGAAGTCATGAAATCTAATCCTAAACTTCCAAGCAGGCATGAGATAATTATAAAAACGAGTATATATAAAAAGAAAAACCCCATTACAGATTCAGTAACAGACTCTGGAATGGGTTTTCTATTATAATAAGGTATAATTACTGCATGAGGTGTTAAAAGCTTTAATATTTGTGTTTTTGCATTAGCTATTAAAACTTGAATTCTAGCCATTCTTAAACCACAAGTTGTTGAGCCTGCACATCCACCCATAAACATTAATATTAAAAGTAAGGTTGTTGCAAAACCTCCCCATTGGCTAAAATCATCAGTACCAAAACCTGTACCAGTTACAATTGAAACTACGTTAAAAATTGAAACTCTTAATGATGAGAAAAAATTCTGCCCGTTTACATATAAGTTAAATGTAACGATTGAAATTAGAAAAAATAAAATTAATAAAAACCATTTTACTTGTTGATCATTAATTAAATTTTTCCAGCCGTTTTTTAAAATTGATAAATAATGTATAAAAGGTAAGGACCCAACTATCATTCCAAGTACAATAATCATTTCTATATTCACTGAGTTAAATGCACCTAGGGATTCTGATTTTGTTGAATATCCACCAGTAGCAAGAGTAGTCATTGCATGTGTTATTGAGTCAAATATTGGCATTCCAGCAAGCCATAGCATGAAAGCCCATGTCGATGTTAAAACGATATAAACAATACTTATACCACTAGCAAAAATAGCAGCTCTAGGAATAATTTTATCTGGTGTTTCGTAAGATTCAGTTTTAAAGAGTTGCATTCCTCCGATCGATAACATTGGTAAAATTGCAACAGCCATTACAATTATACCAATTCCGCCTAGCCATTGAAGAAGAGCTCTCCATAGAAGTATACCATAAGAAACTTCTTCAAGATTTTTTATTATAGTTGATCCAGTTGTCGTTATTCCGGACGTTGATTCAAAAAATGCATCAATAAAATTTAAATTTAGATTTGAAAATAAAAAAGGTAATGATCCAAAAAGTGAAATAGAAATCCAAGCACTGTTGGTCAGAAGAAAAGCTTGTCTTAATTCAAGGTGTTCTGGGTTGTTGTCTCTTGAAGACAAATATAGTCCTGCACCAACAAATAAAGTTATGAATGATGATACTAAAAATGCTGCCCAGTCTTCATCGCCTAGAATATAATCAATAAATCCAGGTATTAGCATAAATGCTGATAGAGTACAAAGTAACAAGCCTATTAAATTAATGACAGGTTGAAATTTCATAGTTAATTATAGATTTAATTTTTTATAAAGTCCAAAAATCTGTTTCTTAACTTTTCATCTGTTAAAAAAGATCCCTTGAACTGTGAAGTTAGCATCAAAGAATTTTTTTTATGAACACCTCTTGTTTTCATACAATGGTGGTCGGCTTCTATTACTACTCCAACTCCAATTGGATTAAGATTATCATGTATTGCATTGATAATTTGAGATGTCATTATTTCTTGTGTTTGAAGACGTTTTGCAAATGTATTAACTATTCTTGCTAATTTTGATATTCCTACAATACTTTTATTAGGTAAGTACCCGATACTTGCGTTGCCAATAATTGGTAGCATATGATGTTCGCAATGACTTTCAAAATCTATTTTTTTTAAAACAACAATATCGTCATAACCCTGAATTTCTTTAAAAGTCTTAGATAGAATTTCTGATGGATTTTCTTTATAACCTGCGAAATGCTCATTGAATGATTTAATAACTCTTTTAGGTGTTTCTAAAAGACCTTCTCTTTTAGGATCGTCACCGATCCATGCTATAAGTGTTTCAACTGCTTTTTCAGCTTCCTCAACTGTCACTTTTTTTTTTACATCATCACTCTTAAAAGCTTTAGTAATTGATGAATATGAAGACATAACTTTTAATCCTTTTGGTATACTTTATTAGAAACGTAACATACTTACATTCCAAAACAACTGATTTATTAGAAATTTACTTTTGTACGAATTTTGTAATGTTAAGTTCCGAGGAATTATTTAAATTTTTTACTAGCCTATGTGACACAATTATACAAGGAATGTTGAGTTTTTTAACAAAATCAAATAAAAATTTCTGAAATGACTTCATGGTTTTTTTATCTAATGATGAAAAAGGTTCGTCTAATAGCAAAGCATTAGGATTTGAAATTATAGCTCTTAAACAAGCTATTCTTGCTTTTTGACCTCCTGAAAGCTCAGATGGATAATGATTTGAAAATTCAACCATATTAATTTGTTCTAAATAATTCATTACTTGCTCTTTTTTGTTTTTAGTTTGTTTTGGTAAAGAAAAAATTAAATTATTTTTAACATTAAAATGAGGAAACAAAAAATAATCTTGTATCATATATCCAATTCTTTTATTTTGAATTGAAGTATTTGTTATATCAAGTTTATTTAAATATATTTTACCTGTCCAAATTAAATTATTATCATGAAATCCTGAAATTAAATCTAGCAACGTTGATTTGCCAAGACCGCTTTTACCTGAGATAAAAAGTATTTCCCCTTTTTTAACTTTAAAGCTTAGATTTTTAATGAGAGGTTTTTTTTCTTTTTTATCAAAACTAAATGTAATATCTTTTACTTCTAACATTTAAGATTAAAAAGTTTTCAATATGATTATTAACATAATTAAAAATAGTAGATTTAAATTAATAAAAAATAAAAAAAAAAATATTTCAAAGAATAAATTTGAGGAATATAAATCTGAGTTTAAAAATTTTTATGATGAGGCAAACTCAAAACTTCAACAATTTAATTTAAATGATTGGAAAGTAACTTTTGATTACGCAAAAAGAAGAGCAGGTGCGTGTATTTATTCTAAAAAGGAACTTTCTTTTTCAATATATTTTTTAAGAAATTCGTCTTCTTTTGACTTGAATGATACGTTATTACATGAAATATCGCATGCTCTTGTTGGGCCTAATCAAGGTCATAATAATATCTGGAAGAAAAAAGCTCTATCAATAGGATGTACCGGTAAAGTTTACCATTCATTAAATTTTTCAAATCCAGGGTGGATAAAATACTGCTCAAATTTTTGTTGGGAACAAAAATGTTATAGAAGAAAACAGAACCTTATTTGTAAAATTTGTAGGTCTGAAGTTTTATACAAAAAGAATTATGTCTCTTCTAATTCAACTAATGTTCCAGATAAATCATTAGGATGAAGGAAAACAACGGGTTTGTCATGAGCTCCAATTTTAGGATTTCCGTCACCTAAAATATTTATATTCTTATTTTTTAATGAATTTATAGTTTCTGTAATCTTTTCTACTTCGAAACAAATATGATGCATCCCGCCTTTAGGATTTTTTTGTAAAAACTTTGAAATTGGGCTCTCATTATTAAGGGGTTCTAGCAATTCTATTTTTAAATTAGAGAACTCTAAAAAAACTACTTTTACACCGTGTTCTTCTAAAATCATTATCTCGCTCTTTTTCATATTTAATGCTTGTTGCCATTTTAATGCGGCCTCTTTTATATCAGGGACAGCAATTGCAATGTGGTTAATTTTTTTATTTTCGTTTTCCATTTAATTCTTCCATTACTAATTGTAATACTTTATTTTAAATATAGTTTTATATTTATCAAAATTTTAATTTATTAAAGGAAAAAAAATTAGAAAAACAAGCAAACAAATAATTGAAGAATTACAAAATAGAAGAATTGAGGCTAGAGCTGGTGGTGGTGTTGATCGAGTAAATAAACAACATGAAACTGGAAAACTAACAGCGCGAGAACGAATTGAAATTTTCTTAGATAAAGATACTTTTGAAGAAACGGATATGTTTGTTGTTCATACTATAAAAGATTTTGGTATGGAAAATAATACTTATTCAGGTGATGGTGTAATCACAGGATCTGGAAAAGTTAATAATAGCTTAGTTTATATTTATGCCCAAGACTTTACCGTATTTGGTGGGTCGTTATCATCAGCTCATGCTTCAAAAATCGTAAAAGTTATGAAGTTAGCAATACAAAATAGAGCGCCTTTGATTGGTTTGAACGATAGTGGTGGAGCAAGAATTCAAGAGGGTGTTGAATCACTTGGTGGATATGCAGATGTCTTTTTGCAAAACGCATTAGCATCGGGGGTTGTGCCACAGATTTCACTAATTATGGGACCTTGCGCTGGCGGAGCTGTCTATTCTCCAGCAATGACGGATTTTATTTTTATGGTCAAAAATACGAGTTATATGTTTGTGACTGGTCCAGATGTTGTCAAAACTGTTACCTCTGAAGAAGTAACAGCTGAAGAATTAGGTGGAGCGTTAACACATACAACAAAATCATCTGTTGCAGATGGTTGTTTTGAAAACGATATTGAAGCACTTTTAGAAATGAGAAGATTTTTGTCCTACTTACCTTCTTCAAATATTTCCAAAGCATCTACTAGATATACAACAGATAGCATTAGAAGACAGACAGCTTCGCTAGACACTCTTATTCCAGATAATCCAAATCTTCCTTATGATATGAAAGAACTAATAATCAGCATCGCTGACGAAGGTATATATTTTGAATTACAAAAAGATTATGCAAAAAATATTTTAATTGGATTTATCAGATTGAATGGCGAGACTATAGGCGTTGTGGCTAACCAACCACTTGTATTAGCTGGTTGTTTAGATATTGACTCCAGTAGAAAGGCAGCAAGGTTTGTTAGATTTTGTGATGCATTTAATATTCCTATACTCACTCTAGTAGATGTTCCTGGTTTTATGCCAGGTACAGCACAAGAATATGGTGGAATTATTAAAAATGGAGCAAAATTATTATTTTCTTATGCAGAGGCAACTACTCCAAAAGTAACCCTAATCACTAGAAAAGCTTATGGTGGAGCTTATGATGTCATGAGTTCAAAACATTTAAGAGGTGATGCAAATTATGCTTGGCCTACTGCAGAAATTGCAGTCATGGGCGCAAAAGGTGCGGTTGAAATCTTGCATAGAAAAAAAATTGATGACAAGAAGTTTATTTATGAAAAAACACAAGAATATGAAGATAAGTTTGCAAATCCTTTTATAGCAGCTGAAAGAGGGTTTCTTGATGACATAATAATACCTAAAAATACTAGGTATAGAATTATTCAAGCTTTTTCAAAATTAAAAGATAAAAAATTAAAAAATCCAAATAAGAAATTTGGAAATATACCTTTATAAGGACATAAATGATAAAAAAAATTTTAATTGCTAATAGGGGTGAAATAGCTTGTAGAATAATAAAAACGGCAAAGAAACTTAAAATTAAAGCTGTTTCAATTTATTCAGATTCGGACATTAATGCGGAACATGTACTTATGTCAGATGAGAGTTATTATTTAGGTCCATCAGAGGCTTCAAAGAGTTATTTAAATATATCAAAGATAATTGAAATTTGTAAAAAGACAGATGTTGATGCCGTTCATCCAGGGTATGGTTTTTTGTCTGAAAACCCTAATTTTGTAAGAGAGCTAACTAAGAATAAAATTATATTTATTGGGCCATCTGAGAACGCAATAATTTCAATGGGTGACAAAATCAAATCAAAAATGATTGCTGAAAAGGCAAGTGTAAATGTTGTTCCAGGTTTTATTGGTGATATAAATAACGTAAATCATGCTAAAGAAATTTCTAAAAAAATTGGCTTTCCAGTGATTATAAAAGCTAGTGCTGGTGGTGGTGGAAAAGGAATGAGAATTGTTAATAGTGAGGAAGAAGTTGAAGACGCTTTTTTAAGAGCCTCAAGTGAAGCTAAAAATAGTTTTGGAGATGAAAGATTATTTGTAGAAAAATATTTGGTTGAACCTAGGCATATAGAAATACAAATTATCGCAGATAATTATGGAAATGTCGTTTCACTTGGAGAGAGAGAATGCTCAATTCAAAGAAGAAATCAAAAAGTGATTGAGGAGGCTCCATCTTCTTTTTTAGATGAAACGCTGAGAAGAGATATGTCAACGCAAGCCATTATGCTTGCTAAAGAAGTAGAATATTCAAGTACGGGGACAGTTGAATTTATAGTTGATAAAGATAAAAATTTTTATTTTTTAGAGATGAATACAAGACTTCAAGTTGAACACCCTGTCACAGAAATGATAACGGGACTTGATTTAGTAAATGAAATGATCAACGTTGCAAATAATAAAAAATTATCATTCTCTCAAAAAGACATAAAATTGAATGGTTGGGCTTTTGAAAGTCGTATATATGCAGAAGATCCTTATAAAGGTTTTCTACCTTCAATAGGTAGGTTGAAAAAATATAGTCCTCCATCTGAGGTCAAGTCTATGGACTATGAAATAAGAAATGATACTGGCGTTAAAGAAGGTGATGAAATATCTATTTTCTATGATCCTATGATTGCAAAATTATCAACTTGGGGAAAAGATAGAAAAAGTGCAATTAAATGTATGGAAAAAGCACTTGATGAATTTTGTATTAGTGGATTGAAAAATAATCTATCTTTTCTGTCATCAATTTATTTAAATCCTAAATTTGTCGATGGCGAAATATCAACTGCTTTTATTGAAAAAGAATTTAAAAATGGATTTAAAGGTCTTCCAATAAAGCAATATAAAAGTTTATTTGAAATAATTATTCTTACTTTAAGCGCAGAAAGTGATATCAGAGATCTAAATCTTAAAAAATTTGATAAAAGAACATTTGTGGAGTTGTTTGATTTTTTTGATAACAAAAAATATATATCTGATGAATACATTGTTAAGTTAGATAACAAAATGTTTGAAATAAGCAAATTTGACGGAAATTTATACTTACTTGATAAAATGTATAATAAATTAACAGTACATCATCAGATAGATTTTCAGACAAATTTAATAAACATTAAAATTTATGAAGATGATCAAATATTATTAAGTACTTTTTTAAAATTGAATTATTGCTTTCCTTATTATCAGATTGATTTTAGAGGATCATCAGCAAAAGGTATCACAAGAAATTCAGTTAATTTAGAATTATCTAAATTTATGAGAAAAGTTGATAATGAAGAAAATAAAAATAGTTTAATATGCCCAATGCCTGGAAAGCTTATTGAATTATTTGTAAAAGCAGGAGATCAAGTTGAGGTCGGACAAAACTTGTGCATAGTTGAAGCTATGAAAATGGAAAATACACTTCAGTCTTCTTTGAAAGGACAGGTAAAGAAAATAAATTTTAAAGTCAACGATCTTTTAAAAGTTGATGACATAATTATCGAGTTTTAGGTATTATTATTAAGTTATGAGTAAAAAATCTAATATTAATGACTGGGAAAAAATTGCTTTTAAGGAACTAAAGGGGATTAAAACTGATCGATTAATTAAGGAAACCCCAGAGGGTATTAAAGTTAAACCATTGTATACTAAAGATGATTTAGAAAAATTAAACCATATAAATTCCCTACCAGGTATGGAGCCATTTATTAGAGGTCCCAAGGCAACTATGTATACATCAAGACCGTGGACTGTAAGACAATATTCAGGTTTCTCTACGGCAAAAGAATCAAATGAATTTTATAAAAAAAATATTGCAGCTGGACAAAAGGGATTATCTATTGCTTTTGATTTAGCAACCCATAGAGGCTACGATTCAGATAATGAGAGAGTTAGTGCTGATGTTGGCAAGGCTGGTGTGGCTATTGATACTGTAGAGGATATGAAAATTCTTTTTGATGGAATAGCTCTTGATAAAATGTCTGTGTCAATGACTATGAATGGAGCAGTTTTGCCTGTGCTTGCTAGTTTTATAGTTGCTGGTGAAGAACAAGGAGTTCCTGTTGAACAATTAAGTGGAACGATTCAAAATGACATTTTAAAAGAATTCATGGTTAGGAATACTTACATCTATCCTCCTGAACCTTCAATGAGAATAGTATCAGATATTATTTCTTACACATCTGAAAAAATGCCAAAATTTAATTCAATTTCTATCTCTGGTTATCACATGCAAGAGGCTGGAGCTAATCTAGTACAAGAATTGGCTTTTACAATATCTGATGGTTTGGAATATATCAGAGCTGCAGTGGATAGAGGTTTGAATGTAGATAAATTTGCTCCTAGGTTATCTTTCTTTTTTGCTATTGGTATGAATTTTTTTATGGAAGCTTCAAAATTAAGAGCTGCTAGATATTTATGGTCTTATTGGGTAAAAAAATTATTTAATAATCAAAACCCTAAATCGCAAATTTTAAGAACGCACTGTCAAACATCCGGAGCAAGCCTTCAAGAACAAGATCCCTATAATAATATTGTCAGAACTACAATCGAAGCTTTAGCAGGTGTTCTAGGAGGAACCCAATCTTTGCATACAAACTCATTTGATGAGGCGATAGCTTTACCTACTGAATTTTCAGCTAAAATCGCTCGAAATACACAGTTAATTCTTCAAAATGAAACAGGGGTAACTGATGTAGTAGATCCTTTGGCAGGAAGTTATTATGTTGAGAATTTAACAAATGAGTTAATTCAAAATGCAAATAAAATTATTGAGAAAATTAATGATATGGGTGGAATGACAAAAGCCATTGAAAGTGGTTATCCAAAATCAGAAATAGAAAAATCAGCAACTGAGAAACAGGCAAGAATAGATTCTAAAAAAGAAATTATTGTTGGTGTAAATGAATTCAA
>CACNQW010000013.1 GCA_902622745.1 uncultured SAR116 cluster alpha proteobacterium | reverse complement strand
AATTTCCAGATTTATTTCTTGCATCTTCTATAGCAGTTATGGTTTTTGAAACAACATCTTGTATATCCTTACTCTCTTTATTATTAATTTTGACTACTACCTTATCATCAATAACTTCTGTAGTTACACTTTTGTCTAAATTAATTGATTTAAAAGCCTCTTCTAATTTTTTTGCTTTTTCGATACTTTCTGAACTAGATTTTGAACTCTCCCTCTTATCTTCTTCAGATTTAAGGTCTAAATTTTTTTGCTCTGTGTTTGTAGATTGTTGTGTCATATTTTTTGTAACAGAAGGATCAGGGGAGGGACTAAAGTTCAATGCCAGTACTGTTGTTCCTCTGGGTTGTTCAACAACAGGCACAACTCTTTGAATACCAAAGGCATTTTTTAAACTACCACTAATTTGTTTAAATTTTGGAACATTAAATTCAGCAAATGAAAGAATAAGAACAAAAAATGCCATTAATAAAGTTGCCATATCAGCAAAAGTTGCCATCCACGCTGGCGCACCTTTAGGCGGGCATTTAGGACATTCTTCTTCTTCCTGTTCTTCTACATTAGGATTTTCTTGTGCTTCAGCCATATTAACACCTATTTAAGCAGCTTCCTCTATTTTGGCCTGTAGTTTAGGAGGTAAGTTTGCTATGAGTTGATCAGTTATATTTCTTGGACTCTCTCCTCTAGAAATATATTTTAATCCCATAACGACCATTTCTCTATATAGAGCTTCATGAGCAGAGTAATTTTCTAATTTTGTTACTATAGGCATAAATATACAGTTAGCAATCATAGCGCCATATAGTGTTGTTAAAAGTGCAACAGCCATTGCAGGTCCAATTGCTTTTGGATCAGCCATATTTCCTAACATAGCAACTAAACCAATTAGAGTTCCAATCATACCCATTGCTGGTGCTAAATCCACCCATGCTTGGAAAACACTTTTCATATTATCATGGCGTCTTATCATTCCTTTAACTTCTCTATTTAATTGTTCAGTTAATTTTGTTTCATCTGCGCCATCAACTAGCATTTGAAGTCCTTTTTCAAAGAATTTATCTGGTACTTCTTGACCTTCTAGAGCCATCATACCGTCTTTTCTCGCAATTCCAGCTAATTCTGTAATTCTAGTTATTAATTCATCATGTTTTTTTGCACCAGGGAGAAAGACTTTTGCTAGAGTTCCAAATGATGCTAGAAAATCGGGTAATGTAGACCTATACATCACTGCAAAAAAAGTTCCACCAATTACAATCAACATTGAAGGTGTGTCGATAAACGGACCAATTCCTCCTGATGAAACCATTGCCCCTGCAATCATTCCTAGTGTTCCAACCAAACCGATTAAAGATGCTATATCCATTTTTTATTCCTCATTAAATATAAAAAACATGATTTTAGGCACAAATTCTGCAAGAATGAGACCAAAATCAAAAAAGTTTAAAAAAAACATTAAGGTTATTATATGTATAGAATACTCTCTAGTAAATTTATAAAATTAATTACTGGAATATTTTTTTTATTTTTTATCCCCAAATTTGTAATCGGTTCTGAGTATATCCCAAGAGGGTATTATGTAATTGATTTAAAAAATAAAATTGAATGGATGACGTGTCCAGTAGGTATGTATTGGAATAAAAATACTTGCGATGGAGTTGCAAAAAAATTTGAGCTCAAATTCATACCAGAAATTATTAATATAGCTAATAATCAATTAGAGGGTAATTGGAGATTGCCAACAAGAAAAGAGTTAGAAAGTTTAATATGTATAAATTGTGAAAAGGTCAAAATCAATTTGAAACTTTTCCCCAAAACACCTCCAGAACCTTTTTGGACAAATGAAAAAAATTTTTGGCAGCCAAAATTTAATTGGATAGTTAATTTTCTAAATGGTAATACATTTGGTCGTTATCCAGGATACAAACCAAATTATATTCGTCTAGTGAGAGATAGAAACTAATTTTTTTTATCTTTGAAATATTCAAAAATTTTAAAAATTGTTATTAGAATACCTACAATTAAAATAAAATAGGAGGCATTTTCTGGAGTAATAAACTTAAGATAATGCAATTTATCCTTTTGTATTAAAGCTAATAATACAATCAAAAAAACTGAGAATAAAAATATTCTTATTATTCTACATATTTTGCATGATGTTGAAAAAAACATTAAAGTTTTCTTGTCAACTTAATGACTTTTGCAAAATAAAATTCAAAGCAATATTTATACATAAACATTATTATACATCAAATTTGAGAGCTGATATAGTTTTTTATTGTCAATTTTCTGTCCTTACAGTTATGTCAAATTAAAGTTTTGATTTACTAAACAAATTTTTCTTTGATTGACATAATACATAGGAGATTTGTCATGAAAATAAATCAACAGTTAAAAATTAAACAAAATCAATCTATTGTGATGACACCACAATTACAACAAGCCATTAAGCTTTTACAACTTACAAATATAGAATTAGCTGAATATGTAGAAAATGCCAAATTAGAAAATCCTTTTATAAAAGAAGACTTAAATATAAAAAAAATATCAAAAAAAGACCAAAAAACTTTTGATGTCTTAGAAAATACTAAACAAAATGAAGATCCATTAAAAATTAATAGTAATTTAGAAATGAATAATTCATTTGATACACATATTGCAGATAGATCTTTTGAGAAAAATAATACAACAATTAAAAATAATTTTGAAAACAAAAGTACCTCTATATCAGAAGTAATTGAAAATTCTGTATCTAACAAAATTTCATTAAAAGAACATTTAATTAATCAAATTACACTAACCTTTGAAAAAAAAGATCAGTCAGTTGCAATTTCTATAATTGACTACTTACATCCAAGTGGATGGCTAATTCATCAAGTTGAAGAAATTGCTGTGGAATTAAATAAACCTCTTAATTATATAGAAGAAATAATTGAACAACTTCAATGTCTTGAACCCATTGGGATATTTGCAAAGGATTTATCAGAATGCCTTAAAATACAACTGCAAGAAAAAGGAATTTTAGATAACACATATCAAACTTTAGTTGATAATCTAACATTAATTACAAAAGGAAAAATTAAAACCCTGTCAAAATTGTGTGATGTAGAAAATGATAAAATTATTCAAATGGTTAACATAATCAAAACATTAAATCCCAAGCCTGCGGAATACTTTAATGATGAACCTTTAAGAATTTCTGAGCCAGATATTATTGTAACAAAAACTAATAAAGGTTGGAAAATTGACTTAAATAGATCAACTCTTCCAACTATAGATATAGATGAAGATTATATCAGCGAGATTTCTAATTTAAATCTTAGGGAAGATGATAATGAATTTACGGTAAATAAAATTGGAGAAGCAAAATGGCTTCAAAAAGCCGTTGATCAAAGGAATAAAACTATATTAAAGGTTGCATCAGTAATTTTACAAAAACAAATTAGTTTTTTTAAGCATGGATTTAGTCATATGAAGCCCTTGATTTTGAAAGATGTAGCTGATGCAATAGGAATGCATGAAAGTACAGTCTCAAGAGTAACAAATAGTAAATTAATTTTAACTGATTGGGGGTTATTGTCTCTGAAAGAATTTTTCTCCGCATCTATCCCCAGCTCTGAAGAAAGTGATAAACACGCAGCCTCAGCCGTAAGGGAAGCTTTAAAAAAATTAATTTCTTCAGAAATGTCTAGTAAACCTCTAAGTGATGAAAAAATTGCAGATGTCCTATCTAATCAAGGTATAGAGGTAGCTAGGAGAACTGTAGCAAAATATAGAGATATGCTAAGCATCCCTTCGAGTGCAGAAAGAAAAAGACGGTCTAAATTAAATAAGTTACTGTCTGCTGGTTGAATTTAAGTTAGCTAAAATTTTTAATGGGATAATTTTCTTTTTATGAATTTTATTATGTTTATTGAAAATTTTTAAATCAATTTTAAGGTCGACAAGATCATCAACTTTTAAAATTTCGTTATTTTTATGCAATTTCATTTTAATACACCTCTTTAATAAAATTGCATTTTATGTGCCAAATTAATTTAAATCTGCAATAGATTTCAGACTATTTCTACTTAATAATTTTCTTCCAATTGAGAAATAAATTGCTGGATCTATTGATTTTCCATCAACTGAAATCTCATAATGTAGATGGGCACCATCCACTCTACCAGTTCTTCCCATTTTCCCAACGACTTGTCCTTCAGAAACAATTTGACCTTTTTTAACTAGTATTTTTGCAAGATGTCCATAAGTAGTTCTTATTCCATAATTATGTCTAATTCTAATAACTTTACCAAATGAACCATGGTATCCAGCAAAAGTGACAACACCATCAGCTGATACTCTAATATTTTCTTGCCAAGTTCCAGCTAGATCAATGCCGTGATGGAAACGCCATTTTTTTGTGACGGGATGTTTTCTTTTTCCATATTTGCTAGTTACATAATAATGTTCCATAGGTGGTTTAAGAGGTATAAATTCTAATGCGTTTTTGTAAATTGAGAGTAAATCTAGCCGTTGTCTGAATGCCATTAAAAAATTTTCAGAGTCTTTATCATAATCTAGTTTTGTATTTATTAAATTTTTAACTTTTTCAATTCGATTATCTTTTAATTCTAAATTAAGTTTGTTAAATACTTTTTCTAAATTAGATAATTCTTCATCTAAGGATGAAATAAACCTAATATTAGAAGCTCTTTCATCAAGCTTCGGAGGTGAAATGAAGAAAGCTTTTTTATCTTCTTTAGTTTCAATATTCAAATTATTGTTCTTTTCATCCTTTTTAAATAAGTCTGTATTAGGATTTTTTGAAAAGGATTTCGAATTTAAAGCAATTTTTGTATCATTTTCATCAACTTTTTTAGACAAATCTAATTTATTTTCTAAAATATTATGTTTAATAAATTTTTCAGAATTTTTTACTAATTTATTATTAAAATTAATTTCATTAGTTTGTTCAGGTAAACTAATGTTTGTTTCAAGTTCAATTTTGTTATTATTTAGCTCTATCTCATCTATGTTTATTTCATTTAAAAAAGAATCTGATTGTATTATATTTGACTTATTTTTACTTATATTTGAAGGTAAGTTAGCTGATGCCTCAGTAATAATATCTTTTTGTGCTACGTCAATTGCTGAAGATATACCAACAATTGAATAGTAAATAATACTGGATATACCAACTGCTATCGTTAAGGCTAATGAGACATAGTGAGAAAGTTTAAAATGTATTTCTATTGGTCCACGTTTTGTGAATATCAAAAATCTTCGTTCTGATAGTAGCCCGACCTTTGGCTTTGTGAAAAGATCCCCAAACCTTATACCTTTTTTAACAGGGGGAAGTTTTTTACTAATTTTTTTTATTGTTGAGTTATCCAGTTTTTACTCCAATACATTCAATAATAGCATAAATATTCCTATGTTTGAGAATACTTGTAATATCATTAGAAACACTAAAACTTTAGAAGAAATTGGATTTTTAACTGATAATTGAACTGAAGGAAACTCTTTACTGCTCTGATTTAAAGTTTCTGAATTGGGTAAGTCTTTGTTTTTATTTAATTTAATATCTTCATTTCGAAAAGTATTAACTTTATTTTCTGGATTATTAATTTTATTTTTTTCTTCAAAAGAGTCTTTTTTTTCATCATTTTCATTATCATAAATTTCATTTTTATGATCATCTTCAAATTTGATTCGCATTTTTTCTATTCTTTGACGAATATCAATTATTTGTTCTGCCATATTAATAATCCTATCATTATTGACACTTGGCCTGTTAATTGCATTATTTATACCAAAATTGATTGTTTTATAATAAAAACAAATATACTTTAATTATGAACTTAGTTAAGTTTTGATTATAAACTTATATTTAGATTAGGAAAAGTAAAATGGCAAATAAAACAGATGGTGAAGTAGAAAAATCAATTATATCTTCAGATATGAAGATAAAAGGTAAAATTACAGCTTCTGGAGGACTTGTGTTACTTGGGAATGTTGTGGGTGATATTAAATGTAATAGTTTATCTATAGAGGAAACAGGAGTTCTTAAAGGAAATATTGATGCTGAATTAGTCTCAATAGCTGGTAAATTCGATGGGCAAGTTTTGTCAGAAGTAGTTTCAATTCGTTCAACTGGATCGGTAAATGGTGAAGTATCATATGATAATATATCGATAGAAGAAGGAGCTAAAGTTGAAGCCCAACTGGGAAAGAAAAAACAATAAATTAAATTAATAAATAAATAATTAAAAGGTGTAATTATGGCAGACAAACAAGCAGTTCTTGGAAATGGAGCAAAATTTACAGGAAAAATAACTAACGCTAAATCAATTGAAATTAATGGGGTTGTGCAAGCAGATTTAGCTACCGAGAAAGTTACTATTGGATCAACTGGCAATTTTAAGGGCGCAGTAAAATCAGATCTAGTTGTTATTGCTGGAGAATATGAAGGAAAAATGAAAGCAGATAGCATTTGGTTAACAGAAAGTTCTAGAATAAGCGGTGAAATACATTACAAATCTTTACAGATGGATAGAGGAGCAGCCCTCAACTGTCGTGTAGTCCATAATTGGGACAAGAAGGAACAAGCTAAAAAGCAAGATCAAACAGAAGAAGTCCAAAATGCAAAAGATTAGAATTATAAAATTGTAAATTATTAAAAATTAAATAAATAGGTGAAAAATGAGTGAAACAACATATATATCAGAAGAATTAATTATGGAAGGTACATTAGATTCTTCCGGATCAGCTGTTGTAATTGCGGGTAGATTTAAAGGAGAATTGAAAGCCAAAGACGTGCTTTTAGAAGCAAATAGCGTTTTTGATGGTAATTTAATAGCAGATAAGGTTACTTTGGGAGGACTTGTCAAAGGAGAAGTTGCCGCAAATACTCTTAATGTCTCAAGCAGTGCTCGGGTTGAAGGAAATTTAAAAACAAACTCTTTATCAATTGACCTAGGTGCAGAAGTTGCTGGTAATATTAGTAGAATTTCTTAAATCAAGTCTTATTTGCAGTTTCAATGCAATCCTGAAAAAATTTAATCGTATCTTCTTTGCCAATTAATTTAGTTAGTTTCATAGCAGAATAACGACCTGAAGAAAGACATACAGCAAGCTCATTGTTTTCGACAATTGAGTATGTGTTAAGTTTTTCTTCTATATCATCTCTAATTCTACACAACTTAATTTTTGTCATTAAAAGTTCATTACTTTTATTTTTTATATGATTATTAAAATTAATTACATTTGCCATAATGACTCCGATTATATTTAATAATTACGACATATTATTTTAAAATTAAATAAAAAAATTAAGATGAAATTTAAGATTTATGAAAATGGAAACCAGTTAAGCAAGAAAGAATTGTATTTTAATGACCAAAGAATTGTTTTTATTTTTCACGGTCTCTTTGGTAGAGCAAAAAATTGGCACTCTATTGCCTTAAGAATAAGTTCAATAAACATGGGTTTATTTGTAGTTTTTGATCTAAGAAATCATGGAGAAAATGAACCATCATCAGAGATTTCTTATTCATTAATGGTCAAAGACGTATACGAATTTATTCAAAAAAAAAATATATCTAAAATATCAATTATAGGTCATTCTATGGGTGGTAAATTAGGTATGTTATTTTCGCTCCTTTATCCAAAATTTGTAAAACAATTATTTGTTGTAGATATTGCTCCCGTTGAATATCCAAGAGAAGAAATAGAAATTGTGGATTATCTTTTAAAAATAGATATTAAAAATTGTAAAAGTAGAAACGAAGTTGATACAAAGTTATCTAATTATATCAATGATAAAGAGTTAAGATCATTTCTTTTACAAAATTTAAATTTTAATAATGGGAAATATGATTGGTCATTAGATTTAAACGCCATTAAAATGGGAATGAAAGATTTAAGGAGTTTCCCATTTGATATAAATTTAGATGCTTCTCAAATTTTTACTATATGTATTTTTGGGGGAAATAGTCCATATATAAATGAAAAATATGTGAATGAATTTAAAACTTTATTTACAAACCTTAAATTTTTTAAAATCGAAGATGCAGGTCATTGGTTACATGTAGAGAAATCTGACGAGTTTATTGATGTAATTTCAAAAAAATTAATTTAATTTTCTTATTAATTACAATATAAGAAGAGACATGAACCAAGAGAAAATTTATTTATTGCGTTTAAATTGTAAGGATAAAGTTGGTATAGTTTCGAAAATCTCAACTCTGTTGGCTAATAAAAACTGTAACATAATCGAATCTAAACAATTTACTGATCAGGATACAAATAATTTTTTCATTAGACAAAGTTTTCAGTTGCCAAATGAATTAAACATAGAAAATATTAATAAAGAATTTGAAAATTTATCAGATATTTTAAACGCTAATTTTGAAATTAGACATATACATAAAACACTCAAAACTCTTATTTTGGTTTCAAAATTTGATCATTGTCTAATAGAACTTATTAATAAAACAAAGAATAAAAACCTAAATTTATCGATTGAAGCAATTATATCAAATCATAATGACATGAAAAAAATTTCTTCTGTAGAAAGTATACCTTTTTACCATTTTCCAATTAAGAATGATAAGTTTAATCAAGAGAAACGAATTATTGAATTTATAGATGACAAGAAAATTGATATTATAATTTTAGCAAGGTACATGCAAATTTTGTCTAAAAATTTTGTTAACCGATTTTATGGAAAAATTGTAAACATTCATCATAGTTTTTTGCCAAGTTTCAAGGGGGCAAAACCCTACCATCAAGCTTTTGAACGAGGAGTTAAAATAATTGGAGCAACAGCACATTTTGTTAATCAAAATTTAGATGAAGGGCCTATAATTGAACAAGATGTTGAAAAAGTTGATCATGAACTTAGTCCAAGTGATTTAGTTGCAATTGGAAAAGATATTGAAGCAAGAGTTTTGTATAAAGCTATAAAAAATTTTAGTGAGGGTAGAGTTTTTTTAAATGGGAAAAAAACTATCGTTTTTAAAGGAGATAAAATTTTATGAATGATAAGATAAGAGATGTAGTAATTATTGGTACGGGTTCTGCTGGATTAACGGCTGGGATTTATGCAGCTAGAGCCAATTTAAAACCTTTAATTTTGGAAGGACTCCAACCTGGCGGACAATTAACTATTACAACTGATGTTGAAAATTATCCGGGATACTCTGATGTTGTTCAAGGTCCTTGGCTCATGGATCAAATGAAAGCACAGGCTTTAAATGTCGGTGCAGAAATAATAAATGAATTTGTTACTAGTGTAGATTTTAGTAAAAAATTAAAAATAATTAAATGTGATGGTGGTAAGATAATAAAAACAAAATCTGTAATAATTTGTACTGGAGCGCAAGCTCGCTGGCTAGGAATTGAAAGCGAAAAAAAATTTAATGGTAAAGGTGTTTCTGCTTGTGCGACTTGCGACGGTTTTTTTTATAGAAATAAGAATGTTGCAGTTATCGGAGGTGGGAACACTGCTGTTGAAGAAGCATTATACCTATCTAACATTTGCGCTAAGGTGATTGTTATTCATAGAAGAGATAGTTTAAGAGCTGAAAAAATATTGCAAGATAGACTTTTTTCTAAAAAGAATATTGATTTTTTGTGGAATTATGTAGTTAATGATTTTATTGGGGATAATAAAGGCTTAAATAGATTGAATTTAACATCTACAAAAAATGAATCCAAAAAAAATATAAATGTTGATGGAGCATTTGTAGCTATTGGTCATGTTCCTTCTACTGCATGTTTTACAAATCAAATTCTTCTGGATAATGAAGGGTATATTGAAGTTAAAGAAAAGGGAACAACTTTAACAAATGTCGATGGTGTATTTGCAGCTGGTGATTGTGTTGATAAAGTATATCGACAAGCCATAACAGCAGCTGGCATGGGTTGTATGGCTGCTTTAGATGCTGAAAAATGGTTGCAAGAAACCTGATTCATTTTAAACAAAGCTTCATTAGATCATATATGATGTTTGCTGAAATGTAGTCATAAGCGTGAAAATTATTTATTGGAGAAAATTCAACATAATCAATTCCAATGATTTTTCTATTTTCAATTAATTTTTCTAAAATTAAAAAAGTTTCATCATAATATAACCCATTTGGAACTGGAGTTCCTGTTGCAGGCATAATAGATGGATCTAAGCAATCTGAATCAAATGTAATATAAATATTTTCTGGAAAATTTTTGGGTAATTTTATGTCTGGATTTTTCCTATAATCATCTATCGTTTTAAAATCAATATTTAATTCATCTCTTAGTTTAATCTCTTCATCAGATTGAGCTCTAACTCCAAATTGAAAAATTGGAATATTTTCTTTATGAATTTTATACATAACAGATGCATGAGAATTTATGCTTCCATTATATGTTTTTCTTAAATCAGCGTGAGCGTCAAATTGTATTATTCCAAAATCTTCATTAGTTTTGTCATATTTCTTTTTAAATCCTTTAACAACTCCAAATGTCAAACTGTGTTCACCACCAATACAAATAGGAATTTTATTTTTTTTTGAAATTTCAAAAATTAAATTTTCAATATTTTGAAATATTGAGTTAATATTTAAGGAGCAATTCAGTGCATCATGTGTGTATATGCCAAAATCACATGGGCTGTTATGATTTCTTTCAAGTTGATTACTTGCATTTATTATAAATTCTGGAGCTTTTGATGTTCCCTTGCCGTAAGATACAGTTTTTTCAAGAGGTATAGGCAAAATATGAAATTTAGAAAAGTTAGAACTTTGTTCTATTTTTGATAATTCTTCTTCCAAAAAAGTTTTTTTTTTAATGTTTACCATTTTAATTTCTTGTTTCAAAGTCTTTGAAATCAAAAGATTTGATTACTTTTAAATCATTACTTTCACTATTCCATAATATAACTTTAGGATGGTTAATCCCATTAAAAAAATTAGTTTTGACTAATGTATAATGTGCTTGATCTAAGAAAACTACTTTATCCCCAATATTAGGTTTTTTTAAAAAATTATATTCACCAATAACATCTCCAGCTAGACAACTTGGGCCACCTAAAAGAACTTTTTTACCTTGAGTAGGTTCATTCATTAATAAAGGTCTGTACGGAGCTTCAATTACGTCTGGCATATGACAAACAGGACTTATATCAGTAATACCAATGTTTGGGATTTTATCATTATCTCCATGGATATAATCTAAAATTTCTCCAACCAAAATACCTGATTGAAAAACAATTGCCTCACCAGGTTCTAATATGATTTGACAATTAGTTTTAGTTTTTAATTCTAAAAGAAAATTGGTTAATTTATTTAAATTATAATCTGATCTAGTAATATGGTGACCTCCTCCTAAATTTATCCATTCTAACTTTTTGACTTTATTTTTTAAATATGGCCAAATTTTATTCCATGTATTTTCTAAGGCATCAAAATTTTGTTCACATAAAGAATGAAAATGAATTCCTTTAACATCGGTAAAGTCAAGTTTATCTAATTGATTTATATGAATACCTAGTCGAGAATTTAAATTTGAAGAATTATATTTTAAAATATCAACTTCAGAATATAAAGGGTTTATTCTAACACCAAAATTAACATTTTTATTAACACATAAATTTCTATATTTATTGATTTGTGAAATTGAATTAAAGGTTATGTGTTGTGAATATTTTATAATATCATCAAATTCAATATCTTTAAATGCGGGTGAATAAGTACTAATTAAACCTCCAAAATATTTTTTACCAAGTTTTGCTTCATTTATACCAGATGCACACACACCATCTAACACATTTGAAAAAATAGGAAATAAATTTTTAAGAGAAAATGCTTTTAATGCTAATAAAATTTTAACATTCGTATCAGTTTTTAATTGACTAAATATTTTTAAATTATCTTCAAGAACTTTGGTGTCAATTACATAACATGGAGACGGTATTTTTGATAAATCAAGCTTTGTAAAATATTTTTTGTTAACTTTTACAGTTTGGAGCATTTTAGAAGTTTACAGGTTTATCTAATTTAATAATTTTGTTTGGAAGGCCAAATAGATTTAGATACTTCATAAAGGGATCAGGATCGAATTGTTCTAAATTCCAAACACCAGGTTTAAACCAAGTTTTTTTTATCATTAATAATGATCCTATCATTGCAGGAACTCCAGTAGTATAAGATACAGCTTGACTTTCAACTTCTTCAAAACATGTCTTGTGATCACAAATATTATAACAGTAAATGGTTTCGATTTTATTGTTTTTAAGACCACTAATAATTGTGCCTATACAAGTTTTACCTTCTGTTTTTTTTCCTAACGATTTTGGGTCTGGTAAAACTTCTTTTAGAAACTCAAGTGGTATGATATCCATATTTTTAAAATTAATAGGTTTGATTGAGGTTAGGCCAACATTTTGTAAAACATTTAGGTAGTTCAAGTATTGGTCTCCAAATGTCATCCAAAATCTTGCTTGTTTTAAATCACTAAAATTTTTAACTAAGCTTTCAAGTTCTTCATGGTACATAAGATACATATTTCTTTTACCAACTTCTGGAAAATCAAATTCAATTTTTTTTGATAAAGGATCTCCAGTTATCCATTTCCCTTTTTTATAAAATTTACTTTTTTGAGTGATTTCTCTAATGTTTATTTCTGGGTTAAAATTTGTTGCAAAATGTTCTCCATGATCACCGCCATTGCAATCTAATATATCTAAAAAATGAATTTCATCTAAATAATGTTTTTTGATATAGGCTGTATAAACATTTGTTACACCTGGGTCAAAACCGGAACCAAGTAATCCCATCAAACTTTTTTCTTTAAATCTATCATTTAATTCCCATTGCCATTTATATTCGAATTTTGCTTCATTTCGTGGTTCATAATTCGCAGTATCTAAATAATGAACATTTTTATTTAGACAAGCTTCCATAATATTTAGATCTTGATATGGTAACGCTAAATTTACAACTAGTTCAGGGCAAAATTTTGATATAACCTTTGACGTTAAAGGTATATTATCTGCATCTAATTCCTCAATATTAATATTAAAATTATATTTATTTTTAATTTGTTTTTGTATTTTTTTACAATTATCTATTGTTTTACTTGCTAGAGTGATTTCTTTAAAATCATCAGATAATTGAGCCATTTTGTGAATTGTTACAGATGAAACTCCTCCTGCACCGATGACGAGAACTTTACTCAAAATTACCTCGTTTAATTTTCAAAATAAGTATAACCATCTATAGACGCTTTAAAATTTTTTAACAATTGATTTTTTTCTTTACTATTGATTAATTTCTTTTTGTAATATTTATTTATTTTTTGAAAAAATGTTTTGATGACTTCTTCTGAAGAATATTCAACATAGCTTAGAACTTGAGATATTTTGTCTCCAATTTGTTCATGTATAATTTTGAATTTACCATTTTCTTCTAATTTAACTGTCGATATATTTGTATCACCAAATAGATTATGAAGATCACCTAAAGTTTCTTGATAAGCCCCAACAAAAAAAACACCAAGGTAATATTCTTCATTTTTTTTTATTTCATGTATTGGTAATGTGTCTTTTACTCCGTTATTTAAGACAAACTTAGAAATCGTGCCATCACTGTCACAAGTGATATCATTAAGAATGACATTTTTGTTTGGTTTAATATTTAATTTTTGAATTGGAGCTATTGGATGTAGTTGTTCTATTGCCCATACATCAGGTAAACTTTGAAATAATGAAAAATTTCCATGATATATGTCAGCTAAATTATTTAATTTGCTTGCTACTGGGTTAGAATTTAATTTTTTTTGGTCTACAAATTTTTTTATTCGATTGAGTACATATAAATATGTTTTTTCAATTTTTGATATTTCTAATAAATTTATCTGACCATTTCTAAATAAAACTCTCAGTTCATCTCTATAATAATTTAGATCATTGAAACATTCTTGTATTCTATCTGTACTGATATAATTTAAAATTTGTATCATGTACGATAAGTAAATATGGTCTTTTTTATGTAATGCAGGACATGATTTTACATCAAAAATAGTAGTGTCTAAAATGTTAAAAACTAAAATAGAGCTTGTAGCTACTGTGGCTCTTCCAGATTCTGTAATTATAGTAGGATGCTTGATCTTTGCTTTATCGAATTCAAGTTTGAGGGTTTCAACTATGTTGCTACAATATTCTTCCATGGAATAATTTATAGAATGAAATTTTGATTTATTTTCTCCAGTATAATCAACACCTAAACCACCACCTAAGTCTATGTATTTTAATGGAGCTCCATAATTAGAAATTTCAACAAAAAATCTACAAGCTTCTTGAGTATATTTTCTTATTTCTATGATATCTGGAACTTGACTTCCCAAGTGTGAATGTTGAAGAATTAAGCAATCTAATAATTGATTTTTTTTTAAATTAGTTAGAGCTTCGGTGATTTTATCTACAGGAAGTCCAAAAGCGCTTCTATCTCCACTTGATTGAGACCATTTTCCACTTATTAAATTTGTTAGTTTTATTCTAATACCCAATAAAGGTTTTAAATTAAGTGAGTTAGATATTTTGATTATTAAATTTAATTCTTTAAGACTTTCAATTACTAGAATAGTCTTAATGTCAATCTTGTTTGAAAGTAGAGCTAATTTTATAAATTCTTCATCCTTTGTTCCATTGCAAATAATTAATGAATTTTTAGTTAGGTTTTGACTTAAGGCTATTAATAATTCCGCCTTAGAACCAACTTCTAAACCTGAATTAAATTTTTTACTAAATTTTACCACATTTTTTATAACTTGAGACTGTTGATTAACTTTTATTGGGTAAACACTCTTAAATTTATTTTTGTAACCAATCATTCTGATAGATTTATTAAATTTTTCATTAATTTCATCAATCATAAATTCTAAATAATCAGAAACACGAATGATATAAGGAGGGGATAATTTTTGGTTAAGTTTTTTTACTATTTTGGTAAGATCAACAGGTCTACTTTTCAATTTTAAAGGATTTTTTAACCCAAGATTTCCGTTGCTTAGTATTTGAAAAAAATCTTTACCCCATTTTTCTATGCCATAAACATCATCAGTCATAATCGCCTTATTAGAGGTAAAAATAATTTATTCAAGTAAATTTTAAAATTATTGAAACATCTTATTTACTTACCTATATTCCAAATATGAATATTTACAATGATGTCTATAAAAAATCTATTGATTTTGAACCATCCTCAGCTGAAATAATTTATTTCGGTATGGGATGTTTTTGGGGTGCAGAAAAACTTTTTTGGAGTAAAAATGGCATTCATGTTACAGCTGTTGGTTATTCTGCTGGTAATACAAAAGATCCAACATACAAAGATATATGTTATGGAGACACTCATCATGCCGAAGTTGTTAAAATAGTATATAATCCAAGTATATTAAACACATTACAGCTCCTTAAAGTTTTCTGGGAAGGGCACAATCCAACTCAAGGAATGAGACAAGGGAATGATATTGGGTCACAGTATAGATCAATCATAATAACCACAAATAAAAAACAATTTGAATTATCAAAATCAACAAAAAATAAATATGAAGTATCATTACAAAAAAATGGATTTCCTAAAATAACAACCGAGATAGAAAATTTTAAAAATTTTTATTATGCTGAAGAATATCATCAACAATATCTTTTAAAAAATCCAAATGGTTATTGTGGTATCGGTGGTTGTAATGTGAGTTACAATAATTGATCTTGACCTTAACTGATAATTATTATATTCAATTTATTGAGGTTATTATGAAAGTAGTTAGTTCACTTAAAACACTAAAGGTTAGAGATAGAAATTGCCAAGTTGTAAGGCGTAGAGGTAGGCTTTACGTAATTAACAAAAAAAACCCTAGATTTAAGGCTAGACAAGGCTAAACTTAATTTAATGAATTATAAAAAATGCTATAATTTTCAAGATTTTAGAAATCTTGCTAAATCTAAGCTACCATCACCTATTTTTAACTATATAGATGGTGCAGCAGATGACGAAGTTACATATAGAAGAAATACATCTTCGTTTGATGATGTTAGTTTGGTACCAAATGTTCTACGTGGTGTAAAAGATGTAGATATTTCGACTACTATTTTCGGAAAAAAACTTGAGATGCCGGTGTATTGCTCTCCAACTGCTGTACAAAGATTATTTCACTATGAAGGGGAGCGGGCTGTTGCAAAAGCGGCCGATAAATTTGGGACAATGTTTGGTGTATCTTCACTTGGAACAGTCAGCGTTGAAGAAGTATCAAAAATTTCATCATCCCCAAAAATGTTTCAGTTTTATTTCCATAAAGATAGAGGTTTAAATAATAGCATGTTAGAAAGAGCAAAAGCAGCTAAATTTGATGTTCTTGCATTAACAGTTGACACTATTACTGGAGGCAATAGAGAGAGAGATTTAAGAACGGGGTTTGTAATTCCGCCGCGTTTTACTTTTAATAGTTTGTTGGAATTTGTTTTAAAGCCTTACTGGGGTATCAATTATGTAACAAGTCCTAAATTTGAACTTCCTCACTTACAAGATTATGTGGGAGCAGGCACATCTGCAATGACTTCGATTGGAGACTATTTTACAAATATGCTCGATCAATCAATGAATTGGAAAGATGCTGAAGATCTTGGGAAAAAATGGGGTGGGCATTTTGCACTTAAAGGAGTTGTAAGCGTTGAAGACGCCAAAAGAGCTATTGATATTGGTTGCACAGGAGTGATTGTATCAAACCATGGTGGAAGACAATTAGATGGTTCAGTTTCACCTTTCGATCAATTAGCAAAAATTGTAGACGCAGTTGGTGATAAGATAGATGTAATTTGTGAGGGTGGCATTCAAAGAGGCACACATATTCTCAAAGCACTTTCTCTTGGTGCTAAAGCATGTGCAGGGGGAAGACTTTATTTGTATGCATTGGCATCAGCCGGTGAAAAAGGCGTTGAAAGAGCTCTTAGCTTAATAAGAGAAGAAATTATCAGAGACATGAAATTAATGGGTTGTACTTCTGTTAAACAATTATCAAGAAATAATTTGTTTTCTAAATTGTAATTAAATGCTTATTGATGAAAATCACCAAAATCATAGAAAAAACTAAGTTTATAAATTCATCTATGAAAAATGCTTATATTGATTTTTCAAAAATGACTTTAAGTTTAGTAGCTATTTGTTCAGATGTAAAAAAAAATGGCAAACAATTAATTGGTTATGGTTTTAATTCTAATGGAAGGTATGGCCAAGGTAATTTGATGAGAGAAAGATTTATTCCGAGAATTATGGAATCTAATCAAAATGATTTACTCAATGAAAAAGGAAATAATTTTGATCCACATAAAATTTGGGATGTTATGATGAGAAATGAGAAGCCAGGGGGTCATGGGGAACGTTCAGTTGCAGTTGGTACGATTGATATGGCTATATGGGATTTAGTTTCCAAAATTGAAGATAAACCGCTTTATCAACTTTTATCTGAGCGTTATGGTAATAATAAACCAGAAAAAAAAGTATTTGTATATGCAGCTGGTGGTTATTATTGGCCAGATGGAGATCTCAATTCTTTAAAATCAGAGATCAAAAGTTACCTTGATAGAGGTTATTCAGTTGTAAAGAAGAAAATTGGTGGCATGTCTCTTTCAGAAGACTGTAAAAGAATTGAAGCAGTCTTAAAAATATTAGGACCAAACCAAAAGTTAGCCGTGGATGCTAATGGAAAGTTCAACTTAAAAACTGCACTTGATTATGCCCGTGAATTATCTAATTACAATTTATTTTGGTATGAAGAACCAGGAGATCCACTCGATTTTGAATTACATTATAAATTGACAAAAGAATATAAAAAATCTTTAGCGACAGGTGAAAACCTTTTTTCTCATCAAGATGCAAGAAATCTCATTAGATATTCAGGAATAAGAAAAGATAAGGATTATTTGCAATTTGATTGTGCCCTAAGTTATGGCTTAGTTGAATACTTGAAAATATTGAAAGTAATTAAAGAGTTTGGATGGTCTTTTGATAGATGTATTCCTCATGGAGGACATCAGATGTCTTTAGCAATTGCTGCTGGATTAGGTCTTGGTGGTAATGAAAGCTATCCAGATTTATTTCAACCATATGGTGGATTTCCAGACAATGTTGAAGTTCACAATGGTTATGTTGAGCTTCCTGATTTGCCAGGAATTGGATTTGAAGGGAAAAATGATCTTATAAAACAAATGAGAGATTTGATAAATTAATTCAATCTAAAATATTTTGATAATATATCATTTAGAAGGTTTTATCATTTTTTCAGGTTTAACAATTTTGTTAAAACTATTCTCAGAAATAAAGTTGTATCTGACAGCAGCTTCTTTAAGCGTTAAACCTTCTTTGTGAGCAAGTTTAGCAACTTTTGTAGCATTATCATAACCAATTTGGGGAACCAAAGCTGTAACTAACATCAAAGATTTTTCCATGAGTTGCTTTATATTTTTTTTATTGGGCGTAATTCCTATTAAACAATTAGTAGTGAAACTATTAACGCTATCTGAAAGTAATTGCATAGATTGAATTAAATTATAGAGAATTACTGGCTTATAAGCGTTTAATTCCATATGTCCTTGAGATCCAGAGAAACTGATTGTGGTGTGATTACCCATAATTTGTGCACATACCATGGTAAGAGCTTCACATTGAGTAGGATTTACTTTGCCTGGCATTATTGATGACCCAGGTTCATTTTCAGGTAAATTTAATTCTCCTAGTCCTGATCTTGGTCCTGATCCTAATAATCTTATATCATTAGCAATTTTATGAAGCGAAACTGCAACTGTATTTATCATACCAGACATTTCAACCATTGCATCATGAGTTGCAATAGCCTCAAATTTATTTTCTGCAGTTTTGAAATTAATACCAGTAAATTTAGATACATTAGAAGCAAATAATTTTGAGAAATTTTTTTTTGTATTTAAACCTGTTCCTACAGCAGTTCCACCCTGAGCTAAATACTTAAGCCTAATTAGTGCTAATTGTACTCGCTTAATCCCAAACTCAATTTGTTTTTGAAAGCCTGAGAATTCTTGACCTAAAGAAAGAGGTGTTGCATCTTGCAAGTGTGTCCTTCCAATTTTAATGATTTTGTCCCATAATTTTACTTTTTTGGACAATTCTTTGTGTAAATTTTTTAAAGAAGGAATAACTGATTTTGTAACTGTTTCGACGCAAGCAATATGCATTGCAGTAGGAAAGGTATCATTTGAAGATTGACTTTTATTACAATGATCATTTGGGTGAACAGGTGATTTTGATCCTAAAATGCCACCTAAAATTTGGATTGCTCTGTTTGAAATAACCTCATTAGCGTTCATATTTGTTTGTGTTCCTGAACCAGTTTGCCATATAACTAGTGGAAAATGCTCATTTAACTTTCCTTCTGCCACCTCTTTTGAAGCTTGCATTATTGCTTTACCAATTTTTTTATCAATAATTCCCAGTTCTAAATTTGTTTTTGCAGAACAAAATTTTATTATTCCTAATGCTCTAACCAAAATGTCAGGCATAGTTTCATTTCCAATTTTAAAATTTTTTAAAGAACGCTGAGTTTGTGCCCCCCAAAGCATTTTATCTAAAACTTTTATTGATCCAAAACTATCATTTTCATCTCTAAAGTTCATCTTATAATCCTATAGTTAATCTTCTTTTTTAGATCTAAATGCATCCAATGAGAATATTTCAGCGTTAAACTTTTTCTTTTTATCTTCATTAAATTTATTGGGTAAGATTTTTTGTTCTATGTTTGAATTTTCAGATGGAATATCTTTTTTAAATTGTAAAATAAAGCCGACAGAAGGGTCTGAAAAAGATACTATAGAATTAAATGGGACAGAAATATTTTTTTTCTTTCCGTTAAAAGACAGAATTACTGAAAATTTATGATCATCAATAGTTAAATCCCAAAACTGATGTTGTAAAATAATCTTGATTTCATTATCTTCGCCAGCCTTTAATTCTGAAGGTACTTTTACCCCTTTATAAGTTGAATCAAATGAAATATAAAAATGATGATCACCAGGTAGACCTTTTGCATTTACTAATTCCAATGATTTCTTGACAACTAATCTTAATGTATCATCAACTATTCGATCATAGTCAATACTTTTTATATCAATATTATCCATTTTAAACTCATAAAAAAATTATTTTATTATATTTTATCAAAAACAATTTTTACAGTTAAATCTTAAAAAAAGGCAAGACCTAAGTCTTGCCCTTGATTTTCTGTTGCCAGGCAGTTCAACCCCGCCTATCCTTGCTAGAGGACAGGACTTTAATTTCGGTTACTTTGACTGCTAAGCAGCTGCAGCAACCGGAGCGTAGTTGTCGTTTGCAACTATGAATTAGCCCGATATCGGTGGTACAATGCCGAGTAAAAGTTTTATTTTTATTACACACGTCGATCCTATTTCACCCCCATAATTATTTGGTGGAGGTGCCGGGTACCGCCCCCGGGTCCGTAGAGCTTATTTTATAAAATGTTTATTACTATAGTCAATTAAGACATATTAATTATATATTAATTTCAAAAATTATTAAAGAGCAATGACAATTAAAATAGTTTTTGTTATTAATGTTAAGAGGTTAGAAATGATACAATATTTGGATTTGTTAAAAAATGTTTTTGATAATGGAATAATAAAAAAAGACAGAACTGGTGTTGGAACAAAATCAATATTCGGATGGCAAATGAGATTTAATTTAAGCAAAGGCTTTCCTCTTTTAACTACAAAAAAACTTCACATTAAGTCTATAATTTACGAACTTTTATGGTTTGTCAAAGGAGACACTAATATTAAATATTTAAATGAAAACAATGTTCATATTTGGGACGATTGGGCAAATGATAAAGGTGATTTAGGTCCTGTTTATGGAAAACAATGGCGTTCATGGGAAAATAATGGAGTTAGAATTGACCAATTAAAAAATGCTATTGAATTAATTAAAAATGATCCAAGTTCAAGAAGAATCATTGTTTCGTCATGGAACCCAGTAGACGTTTCAAAAATGGCTCTTCCTCCTTGTCATTGTTTATTTCAGTTTAATGTAATTGATGGTAAACTTTCTTGTCAGCTTTACCAGAGAAGTGCAGATATTTTTTTAGGGGTTCCATTCAATATAGCTTCATACGCCCTTCTTACACATATGATAGCTGATTTGACTAACTTAGACGTAGGATTTTTTGTACACACTCTAGGCGATGCACACTTATACCTTAACCACCAAGATCAAGCTAAAGAGCAATTGGCCAGAAAACCTAGAGGTTTACCTAAACTAGTTATTAATAAAAAAAGAAAAAGTATTGATGAGTTTGAATTTGATGATTTTACAATTGAAAATTACGCACCAGACCCACATATCAAAGCTCCAATAGCAGTCTAATTTGTGGAAACGATAAAAAAAAACAAATTTCCTATAGTTTCAATTGTTGCTGTTTCTAAAGATTTTATAATTGGTGATGGTAATAAAATGCTGTGGCACTTACCCAATGATCTTAAGAGATTAAAGTCAATAACTTTTGGTAACCCATTAATTATGGGTAGGAAAACCTTTGACAGTATTGGCAAACCTTTACCAGGTAGAGCTAATATAATTTTAACTAATAAAAAAAATCTAAAAGATGATATTCAATTAGAAAAATTTTTTGTACAAAGTTTTGAAGATGCTGTGATTAAAGCAAACAATTGGATCATTAAAAAGTTTAAAAAAAATGAACATAGTGCAAAAAGAATTTTTATTTTTGGTGGAGGAGAAATATACAAATTAGCTTTAAGTTTTTGTAGCCAAATTGAACTTACTATGGTTGATATTAATTTAAAAAATGGAGTGACATTTCCTAGCATCGATGAAAATGAGTGGGGGAAAAAAATACTCAAAAAAGTAGAAGGAAACGATAGTTACCCTTCTCATTCTTTTTGGTTATATAATAGAAGAGTAATTAGACTGTAATTTTATTTAGTACTTTTTGACATATATCAAAAAATGATTTAAATATTATATCACTTTGTTTTTGTTTTATAATTGGGTGTTCAATATCATGACTCTTGATTAAATCCTTACTAATTGGTAGTTCTCCTAATATTTCTATATCAAAAGAATTAGTGAGTTCATGACTTAATTGTTTCCCGAAAATATAATGTTTTTTTTCACATTTATCACAAATATAGTAACTCATATTATTAACTAACCCAAGAATTTGTAAATTAACTTTTCTAAACATATTTATTCCTCTTTTTACGTCCAATAATGATAATTCTTGCGGAGTAGTTATTATTATGGCGCCACTAACATCAATTTTTTGAGAAATTGTCAATTGCACATCTCCAGTTCCTGGAGGAGTATCAATAATTAATATGTCTAATTCTCCCCAAGAAACATCTCTCAGTAATTGTGTAACGGCCTTTATAACCATAGGCCCTCTCCATATATTAGGTGTTTCTTCAGGTATTAAATAGCCTATTGACATTGTTTTAATACCTTTTACATCAATCGGTAAGAAGCTCTTATTTTTTATTTCAGGCTTTACATTTTTATTAAGTAATTTTGGTAAGCTAGGACCATATATATCTGCATCAAGTAAGCCAACTTTCATTTTTAAACACTGAAAGGTTAATGCTAAATTTAAAGCGATTGTTGATTTTCCAACGCCACCTTTGCCACTGGCTACAATTATAATATATTTTGCGAATTTTGGTAATTTTAAAAACCTATTTAATTCATTGTTTCCCATAGTTTCATCATATAGACATTATTGAATAAAAATAAAATTATATTTTTAATTTTTTAAAAAAATAAAAAAAAGGTTGAAATTATTTTATTGCGACAAATATATATAGTGCTCATATCAGTATTTCAGGTGTTAAAATGAATAATAATTCCGGCCCTTGGGGCAATAATGACAATAACCAAAATCCATGGGGAAGAAGACCAAATAATCAAACACCCCCAGACGTTGATGAAATTATAAGAAATAGTAAAGATAAATTTAAAAAATTTATGCCATCAAGGTTTGGTGGTGGAAAAAGTTTTTCGATTATCTTTCTAATATTAATTGGTTTATGGTTAGCTACTGGCATTTATAGAGTTAATCCACAAGAACAAGGAGTTGTTTTAAGATTTGGTGAGTGGGTAAGAACGACTGAGCCAGGATTACATTATCACTTGCCCTCTCCAATCGAAAAGGTAATCACGCCAGACGTAACAAGGGAAAATAAAATAGAAATTGGTTATAGAGCTTTTGGAGGTGGTAATTCTAGCAGAAGAGATGTAGCAGACGAATCAAAGATGATTACTGGTGATGAAAATAACATTGACATTGATTTTGTAGTATTTTGGAAAATATCTGATGCAGGTAAATACTTATTTAATCTACAAGATCCACCGGAAACTGTAAAGGTTGCTGCTCAATCCATAATGAGAGATATTATAGGTCAAACTAAAATTCAAACAGCTTTAACTGAAGGTAGACAGAACATCCAATTAAAAGCAAAATCTTTATTGCAAGATCTTTTAAATTTGTATGAAGCTGGTGTTGAAGTAAGAGATGTTCAATTGCTATCTGTTGACCCTCCTCAAGAAGTAATAGATGCTTTTAATGATGTGCAAAGAGCTAGGCAAGATAGAGATACTTTAATCAATGAAGCTCAAGCTTTTAGGAATGACATTGTGCCTAGAGCACGAGGTGAGGCTGCTCAAATGATAAATCAAGCTCAAGCTTATGAGAGTGAAGTAGTGAATAGAGCTAAAGGTGATACGGATAGGTTTTTATCAATATATAATAGTTATAAGGTTGACCCAGACGTAACAAGATCCAGAATATATCTTGAAACCATGGAAAAAGTTTTATCCAACGTGAATAAGGTTATTATGGATAAATCATCAAGCTCATCAGGCATTGTGCCCTATTTGCCGTTAGATAAATTAAAAGAAAAAGGATCAAAGTAATGAGTAATACTAAAATTTTAACATATACATTTGGAGTTATAATTTTATTTTTTATATATAGCTCATTCTTTACGGTTGATCAAACTAAACAAGCCATAGTTCTTCAATTTGGTGAGCCAAAAAGAGTTGTAAATAAACCTGGTTTAAATTTTAAGATGCCATTTATTCAAGATGTGACATATTTCGAAAAAAGAGTTTTGTCCCTTGTATCAAGTGATTCTGAAGAAGTAATTTTATCTGACCAAAAAAGACTTGAAGTTGATACATACTCAAGGTTTAAAATTATAGATCCATTATTATTTTACCAAACAGTTAGAAATGAAACTGGAGCTAGACAAAGATTAGAATCCATCATTGATTCATCCGTAAGACGTGTACTAGGAAAATTAGAATTAGTTTCAATTTTGTCAGATGCTAGACAAAATATTGTTGATGATATTGGGAATGAAGTTAATCAAATAGTTAAAAGACTTGGTATGCAAATTATTGATGTCAGAATCAGGAGAGCTGATTATCCTGAAGCTACAAGTCAAAATATTTTCAATAGGATGAGATCTGAAAGAGAACAAGAAGCTAAAGAATTTAGAGCTCAAGGCGCTGAAGAAGCTCAAAAAATTAGATCTGATGCAGAAAAACAAAAAACAATTTTAATTGCTGAAGCTAAACGAGAAGCTGAAGCTATAAGAGGTAATGGTGACGGTCAAGCTATTAAAATTTATGCAGATGCTTTTGGAAAAGATGCAAAATTTTTCAAGTTTTATAGATCAATGTTAGCTTATGAAAAAACTTTTGTTGATAAAGATACTACAATGATTTTATCACCCGAAAGTGAGTTTTTTGATTTCTTTTCTGATAAAAAAGGGAATTAATTTTTCTTTTTTTTAACACATTTATGACATCTTTAAGTTATCTAAATGGCTTTTTAATTGAGGGAACATATGTTTTTTAATCATAAACTAAAAATCTTTTTTATTACTTTTTCATTTATATTTATGCCTTTAAGCGTTTTTGCCAAGAAGGCTCCAGAAAGCTTTGCGGATTTAGCTAAGACGTTAAGTCCATCAGTTGTAAATATATCAACAACAACAATTATAGAAGATAGAAAAAACAATTTACCAGCTTTTCCTCCTGGTTCACCATTTGAAGAGTTTTTCAAACAATTTCAAGATCCAAATCAAGGTAAAAGAAGAGCACAGTCACTTGGATCTGGATTCATTATAGATAAAAAGGGCTTCATAATTACAAACAACCACGTTATTGAAAATGCCGAAAAGATTATGGTTATACTCCATGATGATAAATCTTTCGAAGCTGAAGTAGTCGGTAAAGATCCAAAAACAGATGTTGCATTACTGAAAATTAACCCCAAAGATTTGAAACTGAAAGCTGTGAAATTTGGTAATTCTAATAATTTAAGGGTCGGTGATTGGGTTATGGCTATAGGAAACCCTTTTGGTTTTGGAGGTACAGTAACAGCTGGGATTGTATCTGCAAGAGGTAGAAATATAGGTGGATCTTATGATGATTACATACAAACAGACGCTTCAATAAATAGAGGAAATTCAGGTGGGCCACTTTTTGACATGAAAGGAAATGTTGTAGGTATAAATACAGCAATATTTTCTCAATCAGGTGGATCTGTAGGTATAGGTTTTGCTGTATCATCTAATTTAGCAAAACAAGTTTCGGATCAATTGAGAAAATATGGGCGTACAAAGCGAGGTTGGTTAGGTGTTTTAATCCAAAAAATAACTAAAGAGATTGCTGATTCTTTAGGTTTAAAAGATACTCATGGCGCATTAGTATCATCAGCTACTGAAAATGGCCCAGCATTTAAAGCTGGCATAAAATCTGGTGATATTATTTTAAAATTTAATGATATTAAAATTAAAAATATGAATGAATTACCTAAAGTTGTTGCAGAAACACCTGTTGGAAAATTAGTCAATGTTGAAATTTGGAGAAATGGTAAGATAAAGACTTTGAGGGTAAAGTTAGGTGAATTAGAGTTGGCAGAAAACAACAATCTTATTCCTAATAAGCAAGAAAAAGGGCTAACGAAATCATTTCCAAAAATAGGTTTTGAAATAAAGCAGTTGGACGATCAAGACATTAAAAAATATAAATTAAAAAATATAACTAAAGGCATAATAATTTCTAATGTTAAAAGTAATAGTAAGGCATTTCAAAGTGGTCTTAGGGAAGGAATGATTATAGTAAGAGTTGGTCAATCTGAAGTTTCAGATTTAGATGTAATTTCTAATGTTATAGAAAAGGCAAAAAAACAAAAAAGAAATGCTATATTGATGCTAGTTAATTTTGATGGTTCTGACAGATTCGTTGCTGTTGAAATATTTTAAGATTAAATTTTATAATCTTGTAAATATAGTATTCCTTTTAAATTTGTATGATTAAAAACAACATCTGCTTGATTGTTTAGTATTTGTTTTCCTTTATACGAAACTCCAATGTCTGAGTGTTTTATCAAGTTAATATCATTAGCTCCATCGCCTACTGAAATTACATCATCAAGTTTAAAATTAAGTTTTTTTAAATAACTATTAGTAATGTTTAATTTTGAGTTTTTATCTAAAATAGGATTTTGTACATATCCATTAAGGACAATTCTTCCATCTTTCTTTTTATATAAAAAATTGTTACAGTGGTAATAATCAAATCCAATTTTTTTTGCTACAAAGCTCACTGAAGGAGAAAACCCACCTGAAATCAATATAGTAATACATGATTCAGCTTTCATCTTTTTAACAAGTTCTTTCGCTCCATCATTTAGTCGAATTCTATGATTTAACCTGAAAATATTTTCTAAAGGATAATTATTTAATAATTTTATTCTTTTTAAAAGCGCTTCTTTAAAATCTAATTCACCTCTCATTGCTTTTTTTGTAATGTTTTTTATCTCTCTTCCTATTCCAGCATCTTCAGCTATTTCGTCTAGACTTTCTTCTTTAATAATGGTGCTATCCATATCGCAAACTAGAATTTTTTTTTTACGTGGGTAAGTGATATTTAAAAAATTTATATCAATTGGTGAATTTTTAAAAATATTTTTAATTTTGTTTTTTATAAAATCATTAATAATATTATCTTTTAAATTCCATTCATGAAAATCATTTTTTCTAATTTCTCTATTTGAAAATTGAATATTTTGATTATGTAAAATAGAATTAATTTGATTAATAAGATTATTATCAATGTTAAAATTTGATGAGTTTGATATAAATAAATAATAAGTCATTATAATTTTTAAGATATTACATTGATATGTCCATAATTCAACTAATAGAAAGTAAAATTTTAGATGCAAATTTTGATGAAACTCCAATTATTGTGATTTCTGGTCCAACAGGGGTAGGGAAATCAAGCTTAGCTTTATCTTTGGCTAAAAAAATAAATGGGGTTATAATTAATGCAGACTCAATGCAAATATATAAAGAGCTAAAAATAATTTCATCTCAGCCAAGTGATGTAGATAAAAAAATAATTTCACATGAATTATATAGCATAAGGCCAATTAACCAAAGTTTTTCAGTCGTAGATTGGTTAGAATTAGTTGAAAAAAAACTTGAAGTAATATTTAATAAAAATATGGTACCGATTATTGTTGGAGGTACTGGTTTGTACATTAAATCAGCAATTAATGGGATATCAAAAATACCAAAGGTTGATAAAGTGGTTTTTGATAATTGTTTAAAACTTTTTGATAAAATTGGATTATTAGAATTTAAAAAATTAGTTCAAGATGTTGATAAAGATTTTACTGTAAGAAATATTGATAAACAAAGATTGATCAGGGCTTATTCAGTCTACTTGCAAACTGGTAAAGCTATCTCAGAATGGTATAAAAGTTCTAAGATAAATAAGATATACAATACTTTTTTTTCAATTTTATTAGAACAGGAAAGAGAAAAAAATTATCAAAATTGTGAAAATAGATTTGAAGAATTTATTGATAAAGGTGCCATAGAAGAAGTTAAATATTTAAAAGAAAAAAAATTTGATAGATCTCTTCCTGGTTTTAAATGCTTGGGTGTTAATTGGATTTTAAAATATTTAGAAAAGGAAATTTCTCTTAATGACGCAATTTTGTTGAGTAAACGCGACACTAGAAGATATGTAAAAAGACAATTAACTTGGTTTAGGCATAATTTTAATCCAGATCTAATTGTAAGAATATGATGCAATTTAATAATATATTGACCAAATTAATAAACAAAGTTATTAAATATCGGGGATAAATATGTTAAATAAAAGTATGAATGGTGCGGAAGCGCTTATAAAGGCGCTGATTGAAAATGATGTAGATACTGTATTTGGTTACCCCGGAGGTGCAGTATTGCCAGTATATGACGCTATTTTTAAAAATAATCGAATAAAACATATCCTTGTAAGACATGAGCAAGCTGCAGTTCATGCTGCTGAGGGTTTTGCAAGATCTACTGGGAAAGTGGGGTGTGTTTTAGTTACATCTGGTCCGGGTGCAACAAATGCTATAACTGGATTAACTGATGCATTAATGGACTCAGTGCCATTGGTTTGTATTACAGGGCAAGTTCCGACACATTTAATAGGAACTGACGCTTTTCAAGAAGCTGATACAACAGGAATTTCTAGACCTGCAACAAAGCATAATTATCTGGTAAAAAAGTCAAAAGATTTATGCAAAATAGTTCATGAAGCTTTTGAAATTGCAAGTTCAGGTAGACCGGGACCAGTTTTAATTGATTTACCAAAAGATATTCAACTTTCTGAAGTTAAGTATGAGAAAAAAACTGTCGTAAGTAATAAAAAAATTATTACTAAACAATCTATAAAAAGTAGTGAAATAAAAAAAATAGTTGACTTTATTTTAAGTTCAAAAAAACCAATTTTTTATGGAGGTGGAGGTGTTATAAATTCTGGAACTGAAGCATCACACTATTTAAACAAAATTATAAATTTGTTAAATGCTCCTGTTACACTTACTTTAATGGGACTTGGAGCTGTTGCTCATGATAATAAAAACTTTCTTGGAATGTTGGGCATGCACGGAACTTATGAGGCTAATTTGGCTATGCACTATTGTGATTTGATGATCAATGTTGGTGCGAGATTTGATGATAGAGTTACTGGTAGATTAGATGCTTTTTCACCAAATTCAAAAAAAATTCATATTGATATTGATCCTTCTTCAATAAATAAAATTGTTCAAGTTGATTTGCCTATTATTGGTGATGTCAAAGTTGTTTTAAAAGAAGTTTATAAAGAACTTAAAAAAAGAAAAATTAAAACATTTTCTTTAAAAAGTTGGTGGTCAGATATTAATAAATGGAAGGAAAAAAAATCACTTTCATATTCAACTGATGAAGTAATTATTAAACCACAATACGCTATTGAAAAACTATATAAAGTGACAAAATCACTTGATCCTTTTGTAACAACTGAGGTTGGCCAGCATCAAATGTGGGCGGCACAATATTTTGGTTTTTCGAAACCTAATCATTGGATGACATCTGGGGGATTAGGAACTATGGGATATGGTTTGCCAGCTTCAATTGGAGTGCAAATAGCAAATCCAAAATCTTTAGTTATAGATATCGCTGGAGAAGCATCGTTCTTAATGAATATGCAAGAACTATCTACAATTGTACAATACAATTTACCAATTAAGATATTTATTATTAATAATCAATGGATGGGTATGGTACGACAATGGCAAGAGCTAATTCATGGATCGAGGTATAGTGAAAGTTATACAGATTCCTTGCCGGATTTTATAAAACTAGCAGAAAGTTTTGGTATTAAAGGAATTAGAGCTGAAAAGATGAACGAATTACAAGATGTTATCGATCAAATGTTGGAACATGATGGCCCAGTGTTAGCAGATATTTGTGTTGCTAAAGAAGAAAATTGCTTTCCAATGATACCATCTGGATCTGCTCATTATGACATGATTTTAAGTAAAGAAGATAAAAAGAAACAAAAAGTTTCATCTGATGGATTGGCGCTTGTATAATAATGTCTATATATGAAAAATTAAATATTGAAGAGAAAGAAAGTATTAGAACTCTGTCGGTTGTTGTAAATAATGAGCCCGGAACTTTAGCAAGGGTTATTGGTTTATTTTCTGGAAGAGGATATAATATTGAGAGTTTAACTGTTACAGAAATTGATAATAAACGTAGTCTATCTAGAATATCTATTGTAACAAAAGGTACTAGTAACACTATTGAACAAATTAAATCACAACTATCAAGATTAATACCTGTCCATCTTGTAAGAGATTTGACACTTGAGGGCCCATTCATTAAAAGTGAACTAGCTTTGGTAAAGGTTGTTTCCTCTGGGTTAGATAGGGTTGAAGCTTTAAGAATTGCTGATACTTTTAGAGCTAAAACACTAGATGTTACATTAAAGAGCTTTGTTTTTGAATTAACAGGAAAACCTAATAAAATTGACGCGTTTGTAAATTTAATGAAATCTCTGGGTGATATTGAAATTTCACGAACTGGTGTTTCTGCAATGTCCAGAGGATATGAAACCGAAACAAAAATAATTAATAAAATTTTTGAATAATTTAATAAGGAGTTTGTATGAGAGTTTATTATGATAGGGATGCTGATATTGGTTTAATTAAATCAAAAAAAGTTCTCGTTATTGGTTACGGAAGTCAAGGTCACGCTCATGCAGCTAACTTGAGAGATAGTGGTGTTAAGAATGTAGCAATTGCTTTAAAAAAAGGATCACAATCTATCGAAAAAGCAAAAAAAGCTGGTTTTGATGTAAAGGTAGTATCTGATGGAGCCAAATGGGCTGATGTAATAATGATGGCGACTCCTGATGAATTACAGGCTGATATTTATAATGAAAGTTTAAAAGAAAATATGAGAGCCGGTTCAGCAATTGCATTTGCTCATGGCTTAAATGTCCACTTTAATTTGATCGAACCTAGAGATGATATTGACGTATTTATGGTTGCACCAAAAGGGCCAGGACATACAGTTAGATCTGAATATATAAGAGGTGGTGGAGTGCCTTGTTTAATTGCAATAAATAAAAACTCAACAGGAAATGCTCATGATATTGGATTATCATATGCATGTGCAATAGGTGGAGGAAGATCTGGTGTTATTGAAACTACCTTTAAAGAAGAATGTGAAACTGATTTATTTGGAGAACAAGTTGTTTTATGCGGTGGTTTAGTAGAATTAATTAGATCTGGATTTGAAACACTAGTTGAGGCTGGTTACGCTCCTGAAATGGCATATTTTGAATGTTTGCATGAGGTTAAACTTATTGTAGACCTTATCTATGAAGGAGGGATTGCCAATATGAATTATTCAATAAGTAATACTGCTGAATATGGTGAATATGTAACTGGGCCAAGAATTATCAACTCTGACACTAAAAAAGAGATGAAAAAAGTATTAGATGATATTCAATCTGGAAAATTTACAAGAGATTGGATGCTTGAAAATAAAGTTAATCAGACAAGTTTTAAATCTACAAGGAGAAGAACTTCTCAACACCAAATTGAGGAAATTGGTTCAAAGCTAAGGGCTATGATGCCTTGGATAACCGAAAATAGACTTGTTGATAAAGATAAAAATTAATTTATATTAATTTTAAGATTATTTTATAGAAAGGTAACATTAATGATTGGTTCTTTTAAAGGCATTTTTTCTGCTGACTTGGCAATTGATCTAGGTACTGCAAACACACTTGTTTATGTAAAAGGAAAAGGTATTTTACTGAATGAGCCATCAGTCGTAGCAATTACTGAGATCAAAGGTAAAAATCATGTATTAGCAGTTGGTGAAGAAGCAAAAACTATGTTAGGAAAAACACCTGGTAATATAAGAGCTATTAGACCTATGGCTGATGGTGTTATAGCTGATTTTGATGTTGCAGAAGAAATGATCAAACATTTTATAAAAAAAGTTAATAACTCTTTATTGAGTCCGCAAGTTGTTGTTTGTGTTCCTTCTGGTGCAACAGCCGTAGAGAGAAGAGCAATTCAAGAATCAGCTGAAGCAGCAGGTGCTAGAAGGGTTTTTTTAATTGAAGAGCCTATGGCTGCGGCAATTGGCGCAAATTTACCAGTTACGGAAGCCTCAGGATCAATGGTTGTAGACATTGGTGGAGGAACAACTGAGGTAGCAATATTATCTTTGGGTAACATAGTTTATGCAAGATCTGTAAGAGTAGGTGGGGATAAATTTGACGAAGCTATTGTCGGATTCATAAGAAGACATCATAACTTATTAGTTGGAGAAATGACCGCTGAAAGAATAAAAAAGGGCATTGCTATTGCTAAGGTGCCTAAAGATGGTGTTGGAGCAACCATTGAAGTAAGAGGAAGAGATCTAGTTAATGGTGTACCAAAAGAGATTGAAATTAACCAAGCACAGATTTGCGAAGCTTTAGCTGAACCTGTTGGCCAAATAATTGAAGCTACTAAAACAGCGTTAGAGCAAACTCCTCCTGAACTTGCAGCAGATATCGTTGAAAGAGGAATTGTTCTGACAGGAGGAGGAGCATTATTAAATGAATTAGACACAACTTTAAGAGATGCAACCGGATTACCAGTTGTAATTGCTGAAGATCCTTTAACTTGTGTTGTCATGGGAACAGGTAGATGTTTAGATGAAATGAAGTCTCTTAAAAATGTGTTAATAGGTGCTTAATCTATTTATTTTATGCTAAAATATATTTAGTATGTTGTTTGAAAAAAGCAAATTATATAAAAATAAACTTTTTAATTCATTACTAATTTTTACTTGTTTAATTCTAATATTAGTTGGTAAATTAGATCTAATTGCTTTTAGAAATTTATCTTCTTTTTTAACTGATTTTCTTTCTCCGATATCAAATTTGGTAAGTAAACCAGCTTTAGAATTAGAAAATGTAATAAAAGATGTACAATCTGCAACTTTTCTAAGGAATCAAAATTTAAAACTTAAGAATGAAAATCGAAGACTTAAGATCATTGAAACAAAGTTAGCAAATTCAGAGAGCGAATTAATTGAATTAAAAAAATTATTAAATTTTAAAATAAACCGTAATAAAATTATTTTTACTGGAAGAGTGTTAAATATTTCTGGGGGAACTTTTGCTAAAACGATGGTTGTTAATGGTGGTAGTATAGATGGAATAAAAAAAGGACAACCAGTAATTTCATCTTTAGGTTTAGTTGGCTCTATAATAAGTGTTGGACCATCCTCAAGTAGAGTGTTATTAACAATTGATATAAATTCTATGATACCTTCTTATCTTACTCAAAGTGGTTGGCCTGCGATAGCTCAGGGTGAAAATGGAAAACTTTTAAAATTGAGGTTTTTATCTTCAGAAGCCAAACCTATTATTGGAGAAATTTTAGAAACTTCAGGACATGGTGGCATTTTCCCCCCTGGTGTCAATGTTGGAAAAATAATATCAATGTCAAATGGAAATTATTATGTTAAACCACTCCCTAATCCTCAAAAATTAAGATTTGTTTCCATTTTGTCTAAAGTAAATCTAGAGAATAGAGAAAAATCTTCTGGGTTTGCTCCTCTTCAAGAAAA
>CACNQW010000012.1 GCA_902622745.1 uncultured SAR116 cluster alpha proteobacterium | reverse complement strand
CCTTTGCCCCATAAATTTAAAGTTTTTTCAGATTGTGGCCATTCATTTACTTTTCTATCATGAATTATTTCTAATTCTGCAGAAAATTCTAACCAATTTTTGTCTAAATCTTCAATAAATATAAATAAATTATTTCCAGGACCATGCCTTCCTGGTCCCCATGTTATTTTAATATTTTGTTGTGAAAAATAATCGCACAAAATTTTGATATTTTCCCATTGACTGACTTCATATGAATAGTGATCAATACCAATTTTATTAGATTTGAAACAGGCGATGGTATGGTGTTCGTGATTCGAAGTCAAAAAACTTGTAGCTAAACTTCTATTCTTATGAATAACTCTATCTGTAATTTTAAAACCTAACATTTCACAATAAAAATGCTCAAATCGTTCAACATCTCTGCTAGCGAAAGTTAAATGTTGTAAAGGCATACAAAATTTATTTTTAAATACAATTTTTGTTTTTTTTCGAATTCCGAAGGATATTATATTTTTATCAGGGTCAATTATTGAGAAAGCCCCTTTTTCTAGGTGATTATTTACAAATTTTGAAAATGGGACTTTATTTGCAATTATAAAGTTTTTAAATTGTTCAAGATATTTTTTATTTCTGCACGAAAAACCTGCGTAAGAAAGCTTATTTTTTTTTCCTTTGATTAATATGACTTTTCTATTTTGTCCCTCGCAAATTATTTCCTCATTTTTTTTTTCAACGCGTTCCATCATAATGAATTTTTTATAAAATTTTGATAACTCATTTGGAGAAGGACTTTCAAGAGCAATATGATCTAAATTAAAACCTGCTTGTAATGCACTTAATTTCATAATTTTCAACCAAACTGCAATATCGATTTATCGATAAAATCATTTATTTTTGAATTATCATTTAATGAACTTAAAATAAATCTATCAGGTCTTAAAATCAAAGCACTAATATTTAGTTTATTGAAAACTTTCATTACTTCTTCATATTTATTCACATTTATATGCTTGATTTTTTGATTATCTACGTTTTGTTTTGAAAGCAAAACTAACTCTGTTTCAAATTGTGTGTCAAAATTTGAAACGTTTGAATTTTGTAAATTTATATAAGGAAAAATTTTTCCTCTCAATTTATCTTTATTATCACCTAATCCAGGACCTAAAGGGGGTTTTATAGAAGTCATTTTTTTAGATCCGTCTTTTTCTTCTTTTACTGTATCAGAAACATTTGAGTCACCAATTGAATTTAATAATCTTCCCATATTAATTGTGGTTATGATATATTCTTTTACATTTTTTAATCTTTCACTCTCATAAGTTTTGAGAAGCTTTTCTTTATGTCCAAAATTACAGCAATAAGCTATTTTCCAAAATAGATTTGACACGTCTCTAATCCCAGAACACATTCCTTGACCCATAAATGGAGGTGATAAATGAGCAGCATCTCCAGCAATAAATACTCTTCCTTTTCTCCATTTTTTTGCAATCAATGACTTAAAAATATAAATTGTTTTTCTTTCTATGGTTGCATCTTCTGGGGTAATCCATTTAGATAAAAAATGCCAAATTTTATCATCATTTAAAACTTCTTTATCTACTGAATTTTTATCTAAAGAAAATTCCCATCTTCTTCTTCTACCAACATTTCTACAGTAAGTTGTAGGAGTTTTTTTACTGCAATATTGTATAGTTCTGTCAGGTAAGTTATTGTTATTTTGTTTCATAATTAAATCAATAACTGCCCATTTTTCTTCAAAACCAAAATCTATTATTTCTGGACTAATATATTCTTTAACAAAAGAATTGGCTCCATCACATCCTATAACATAATCTGCATTAATGATTTGAAAAGAATTACTGACTTTATCTAAATATTTTGCAGAAACAACATCACCTTTATCTGATATTTCTAACAACTCAGAATTATAACTAATTTTAACTCTTTTATTTTTAATTAAGTTTTTTCTTAAAATTTTTTCAAGATCTGGCTGATGAAATCTATAACTTGGGTAAAAACCATTTTCTGTAATTTTTTTTGGTCTTGGCCAATCTAATATTAGATTACCATATTCATCAACAAATTTTGTACCCTTATTGATAATAGTTTTTTTTAAAAATTTTTTAAAAATACCTATACTTTTAAATATCCTCATAATTTCATCATCAAAATGAACAGCTCTAGGCAAATTATAAATTTCGTTTTCTTTTTCTAAAATATGGATAGTGATATTGTATTTTGATAGTAAATTAGCAAGCACTGATCCAGTTGGACCAAAACCAACAATTAAAACATTACATTTAGTTTTATGCATCTTTTTTGAATTGATTTTGATAAAGCCAAGGACAATCAATTATTAAAGGTGCCTGAATTCCATTAGCTGCTATTTCAATCCTTTTGTCTCTAAATTTTAGCCTTTGATCTTTTGGAAGATGAAGTCTTTCATGTCCCCAAAAACTAGGTCCGATATCAGTCAATTCAGGCTTCCATGTGTTTGGATCAATGAGCCTTCCTCCCCAACCATTTTCTACAAAAAATCCTGAAGGTGAATAAGAATAAAATGATGTCATGTAGTCATTAGTGTGTCTTCCCATGGTATATGCAATTTTATTGTCTTCAAATTGAAGAAGATCATAGCCCTGTCCAACATCATCCAAATTATTGTATTCAACCATAAAATGATGAAAACCAACTTTGCCTGATTCAACAAGCGCAAAACTATGATGTCTTTCATTGACATGAAAAAAGTGAAGTCTAATAGGTTCAAAACTAAAATCACTTACTTTAAAACCCAACAAATCCCGATAAAATTTTACGAGTGGTTCTATATTGTCAGTATGCAATACTGCGTGACCTAAACCACAAATACCAGTTTTGAAACCAGATATTGCTCTTCCAGGTTTAAACTCTTCATCGGTTTTAAATGGATTAAATATAAATTCAATTTGGTTTCCAGCAGGATCTTTAAAATAAATTAAATCTTCAACATATCTTTTATCACAAAGGAATTTTTGTCCTCTAGAGACTTTGACATTATTTTGATCTAATATTGATGCAAAATTATCTAAGTCGCTTTTGTTTTCTACTTCCCAGCCTAAAAATGATAAACCTTCACCACCATCATTAGAAATAGAAAACCTTTGTTTTTGATCATCCATTCTTAGCATCAAAGAGTTTTTTGTTTTATCAATTTCCTGCATACCAAGTTTCTTTGTTGCATAATCAGACCAATCTTGGATTTTTTCTGACGTAACGCCTAAATATGAAAGAGCTTTTATTGCCATATCAATTACCTTGTTAAATTTTATCAATCGATTTTTTAAAATCAATTTTTTAAATTTATATTAGTAAGTTATTTTTTTTTGTGATTTAATTTCTCTTAATTTAGGAGGAAAAAATGAAAATATTTATAAAAATGATTATTTTATCATTAACTTTTTTTTCATTTTCTGCACTAGCTGATAAGGTAACTTTGAAATTTCATACATTTGTTCCTGCACCAGCTAACTCTAATGCAAAATTTGTTTTGCCTTGGGCAGAAAAAGTAAAAAAAGAATCAAATGGTGAAATTATAACCGAGATGTATTATTCTATGCAACTTGGAGGAAAGCCACCCCAGCTAGTTGATCAAGTCAGAGAAGGGGTAGTAGACATAGTTTGGACAGTTGCGGGTTATACACCAGGAAGATTTCCAAGACTTGAAGCTTTTGAATTACCATTTTTGCCAACAAAATCAGTAATAACATCACAAGCGGTTCAGGAGTATGTAGAAACCATAGGAGCAGAAGATCTAAAAGATTATAAAATCTTAACAGTCCATGTACACGCTCCTGGTATGATACATACAAAAAATAAGCTGATTAAGTCTATTGGTGATTTTCAAGGGATGAAGATGAGAGGTCCTACAAGAGTAATTACAACTATGCTTAAAAGTATGGGTGCCACTCCAGTCGGGATGCCAGTTCCAAAAGTTGCCCCGTCATTGTCAAAAGGAGTAATCGATGGAATGGTTGTGCCTTGGGAAATTATGCCTTCATTTAAATTGCAAGAATTAACAAAAGCACATACTAATGTTGCAGGTAGTAGAGGTTTATATACAACACCTTTTTTGTTCATAATGAATAAAGCAAAGTATGAGAGTTTATCACCATCGCAAAAAAAGGTTATTGACAACAATTCGGGTTTATCTTTAGCAAAAGAGGCAGGTAAACTTTGGGACGGCTTTGAAGTTCCTGCAAGAAAATTAGCAGTAGATGCTGGTGGACAGTTTTTTACTTTGCAAGGTGAAGAACTAGCTAAAATGAAAGCTGCTGGAAAAAAAGTTACTGAAGATTGGATTAAGAGTACTAATAAAAAAGGTTTAGACGCTCAAAAACTTTTAGATACAGCAAAAAGCTTAATTTCAAAATATGAAAAATCACTATAATTAAATGAGTTTATCAAATAATCCTATTGATGAACTTACGGAACGACCAAATGATAAATTTGGTCGTTTTTTATATGATTTAGCTTATATCTTCGCTATTTTAGGAGGTATAATTCTTGTCATTGTTATTTTAATTAACTTTATTTCAATATTAAGTAGAATTATATTCTTAAATCCTCTAGTGGGTGATTTTGAATTGGTTGAAATTGGCAGTGCAATTGCGATATCTTCCTTTTTACCTTTGTGCCATTTAAAAAAAGGTAATGTTATTGTAGATTTCATAACTGCAAAATTAAATTTCAAAAAAATCGCTTTTTTTGATTGTATTAGCTCAGTTATTTATGGACTTATAGCCTTGTTCTTTACTTGGAGGATGTTTTTCGGAGCAAGAGACATGTATAATTATCAAGAAGAAACTATGTTACTACAATTTCCAATTTGGATACCCTTTTTGCCAGTGTCATTTTCATTTGGATTATTATCTGTATGCTGTTTATACACATTCTATCGTGAATTAGTTCTATCGAGAAGTTAATTATGGACAAATATATTCTTGGTATTCTTGCTTTTCCAATTCTATTTTCACTTTTAGCATTCAGAGTTCCTATTGGTTTAGCCATGTTATTAGTTGGATGTACTGGTACAATTTTAATTACAGGTTGGCTTCCTATTATGTCTCTGGCTAAAACAAGTGCATGGCATTTATTTTCAAATTACTCTCTTTCGGTTATTCCACTTTTTTTACTTATGGGTAATTTCGCATCTAAAGCTGGTATGAGTGAAGCATTGTTTAAGTTTGCTGGTGCTTGTTTAGGACATAGAAAAGGGGGGGTTGCTATGGCTGCGGTTGGAGCATGTGCTGGATTTGGCGCAATTTGTGGATCATCATTGGCGACTGCAGCAACCATGGGAAAAGTAGCCTTGCCAGAATTAAGAAGATTAGGGTATTCAGGAGCACTAAGTACTGGTGCATTAGCTGCAGGGGGAACTCTAGGCATTTTAATTCCTCCTTCAGTTATATTAATAATCTATTCTATTCTGACCGAACAAAACATAGCTAAAATGTTTTTATGTGCTTTCATACCTGGTTTACTTGCTGCCTTAGGTTATGTAGTTGCAATTAGTTTATATGTCAGATTAAACCAAAATTCTGGACCAATTAAAGATAGAGTTCCTTGGAAAGACCGTATGTATTTATTTAAAAATATTTGGCATATAATCTTGATCTTTGTTGTCATGATTGGTGGAATTTACATGGGCTTTTTTACACCTACTGAAGGTGCTGCAATTGGTGCTGCAGGAACCGGTATTATAGCCATTACAAATAAATCATTTAACATAAAGTCATTTATTGATGTTATTGAAAGTACAGCAGTTACAACAGGAATGATATTTTTTGTTTTATTAGGTGCAGAATTTTTTAATTCTTTTATTGCTTTAACTCAGCTTCCAAATTTATTAACTGAATTTTCAAGAGAAAATAATTTAGAACCTTTAATAGTTGTTGCTTGTATTATGATTTTATATCTGTTTTTAGGATGTTTGATGGATAGCTTAGCAATGATATTGTTAACAATCCCAGTTTTTTTTCCTTTAGTGATGTCACTTGATTTTGGATTATCTCCAGAAGAAACAGCAATTTGGTTTGGAATATTAACTCTAGTTGTTGTTGAAGTTGGTTTAATAACTCCACCTGTTGGACTAAATGTATTTATAATTAATAAAATGGCTAAGGATGTACCTATAATAGATACTTTTAAAGGTGTTATACCCTTTTTGTTAAGTGATATAATCAGAATAATACTATTATTTTCTTTTCCAAGTATTACTCTAATAACGTTATGGGCTTTTTATTAACAAATGTAACGAAAATTTAAAATTAATTTTTTAATTCAATTTGATTTTTAATAAAACATTCATTTATTATAATTCTTACATATGTTTTTGTTATTAAGAAATAAGATTCACTGGATATTTTTATGAGAACCCAAGTTCTTATCATTGGAGGTGGCCCTTCAGGTTTACTATTGTCGCAGCTTTTAAGTGATATTAATATTGATTGTTTAGTTTTAGAAAAACACACAAAAGAACATGTGTTATCCAGAATAAGAGCAGGTGTTTTAGAAGAAGGAACCATAAAATTACTTAAAAAGGCAGGAATTTTCAAAAGGATAAAGGATGAAGGTTTTTCTCATGATGGCATTTTTTTGTCTTTAAAAAATCGTGGATTTAGAATGGATTTTAAAAAATTGATTAATCAAAAAGTAACTGTTTATGGTCAAACAGAAGTGACAAAAGATCTATATGATTTAAGAGAAAAAAATAATGGTAAAGTTTTTAATTCAGTTAAAGATGTAAAAATTCATGAAATTGAAACAAGTAGTCCATACGTTACATGCAAGATCGTTGATAAAGAAACAAAAATTAATGCGGATTTCATAATAGGTTGTGATGGATTTCATGGTGTTTCAAGAAATACAATTCCTAAAGAAAAAATTAAAACCTTTGAGAGAGTTTACCCTTTTGCATGGTTAGGAATTTTATCTGAAACTCCTCCAATTAGCGAAGAATTAATTTATGCAAACCATAAAACAGGTTTTGCTCTGGCTTCTATGCGGAATGAAAATTTAAGTAGATATTATATCCAAACTTCAATTGATGAAAAAACTACTGAATGGAGTGATGATCGTTTCTGGAATGAAATAAAAAAAAGATTACCAGAAGAATCTTTAGAAAATCTCGTAACAGGTCCATCTATAGAGAAGTCACTAGCTCCTCTAAGATCATTTGTGGTTGAACCAATGAGTTATGGAAATCTATTTTTAGTTGGTGATGCTGCTCATATAGTTCCACCTACAGGTGCAAAAGGATTAAATTTAGCTTTTTCAGATGTAAACTATTTAGTTGAGACCCTAGAAGAATATTACCAAGAAAAAAATAAAGTGGTGTTATCTAAATATTCAAAACGAGCATTAAATAGAGTTTGGAAAGCCATTAGATTTAGTTGGTGGATGACAGTAACTTTTCATAAATTTCCCAATCAGTCTGATTTTGATCAAAAAATGCAAGAGACTGAAATTGAATATTTAGAAAATTCAGAAGTAGCTCAGAAATCATTTGCCGAAAATTACGTTGGATTACCATTTTAAATTATTTTAAAAATAATTAGAAAAAAATACACATTTGGATTTATATAAAAAATAATTCAATTGTAGCGTAAAATATTTTCTTTTCTTGACAATAATTATCCTTGTTGATCGAATTAATCATTAGTAATGAATATAATTATTAGGGAGAAAAAATGCCGATTTACAATTTAGGGAAAAAAGAGCCTCAATTACCTTCCAAAGGTTCTTATTGGGTGGCACCAGATGCACATGTTATAGGTAATGTTATTCTAGGTCAGGATGTTGGAATTTGGTTTGGTTCGGTTTTAAGAGGTGATAATGATCTCATCAAAATAGGAAATGAAACTAATATTCAAGAAAATACAATTATTCATGTTGATCCAAATACTCCTGTAACAATTGGAAATAATTGTACTATAGGCCATAATGCGATAATTCACGGTTGTACTATTGGAAATAATTCTTTGGTAGGAATGGGAGCAACTATTCTTAACAATGCAAAAATTGGAAATAATTGTCTTGTTGGAGCAGGGGCTTTAGTTACTGAAAACAAAGAATTTCCTGATGGTATGTTAATTATTGGCTCTCCAGCTAAAGCAGTAAGAGAATTAAGTCCTGAAATGATAAAAGATATGACTAGATCATCTAAGCATTATGTAGATAATTTTAAAAAGTTTATAAAAGAGCTTGAAGAAATTAAATAATTGTTTCGTTTTTTAAATTTTCAATTTCATTATCTGTATATCCTAACTTTTTAAGAATTTCTGAATTGTGTTCACCAAGTTTAGGAGCTCTTTTAATATTTGCAGGAGTTTTAGAAAATTTCCATGGAGTTCCATGTACTTTTAAATTTTTATTTAATTCAGGATACCAAACTTCAGTTACATAATTATTATTTACTATATTTGGATCAGATGATGCTTCTAACATTGTATTTACATGGGTTGAAATCTTGTCAGCTTTTCTCAATATTGAAATCCAGTGATCTCTTTCGTTAGTTGAAAAGAGTTCTGCCAGTTTATCTAAGATTTCGGTTTTTTTATTTTCTGATTCAAATGCTAACCCTAAATCTAATAGACCATCTTTTTCTAATTTGTCTTTGAAGCCTAAAACATTCATAGCATCTAACCAACTGTTAGGTTCTAATTGAAGAGCAAAAGGTTTGCCATTTTTGTCATTAAAACAAGCAGCAATACCAGGACGTTCTCTTGTTCCGTTTATTCTTGCACCAGTAATTGGAGGTTTATTACTCCACATGGCAGTTGTCATAGTCCAGCCCTGTAATCTAAATGCGCTTCCAACTAGTGAAGTTTCTAGTTTTTGGCCCTTACCTGTTTTTTGGGCATTAATAAATGCGGCAAGTATTCCTCCAAATGTTAAAATTGCACAGGTTTCGTCAGCTACAGAAGCAACTCCAGTTCTCAAATTGTTCCCTGGTATAGAATAAGCTTCTGCAATTCCGCTTAGTGCTTGTCCGACAGCATCAGTGCCTGGCAAATGACCATCTGGCGCGTCAGGACCATAGGCTGAAACAGATGCATAAATGATTTTAGGATTAATTTTTTCTAGTGTTTCATAATCAAAATTAAGTTTTTTTGCTACACCTGGTCTGAAATTTTGTCCAAAGATATCGGCTTCTTTTACAAGTTGATGTAAAATTTTTTGACCTTTTTCAGATTTAAGATTTAAAGTTAAACTCTTAACACCACGATTGTTTGTTTCAAAAAAAGAACTAGTTTCTCCAAATAAATAACCTGATTTACGGTTATTATCTCCTTTGACAGGTGTTTCAATTTTTATCACATCTGCTCCTAAATCTGCCATGAGCATATATGGCACAGTTCCAGCTTGGGCTGTAGAACAAGCCACTATTTTTAATCCTGATAAAGCTCCATTAATTGCATTCATTTTATGACCTATTTTATTCTTCTTCTAACTTTGGCATATTGTATCTATCATCTGGGTTTAACCATCCTTTATAATTTGGTTCTCTTTTTTCAGCAAAAGCTCTCCTGCTTTCCATACGATCTTCGGTATCACCATGAAGGTGAAGTTTTTCTGCTAAATTTATTATATTTGAAGGTAGTTGAGGTGCCATATGTTTCATCATGTACAAAGTGTTAACTCTTGAGGCTGGTGGAAGTGAAAGAAGATGCTTTGCCATTGAATGCGCTTCTTCCATTAAATTTGCTTGGTCAACAAGCCTATTAACAAAACCTACTTGATACATTCTTTCTGCGTTTATTCTATAACCAAAAGCCATTTCAGTAGCTACGGGATGTGGTAAGTTACCATAGTGACCGTGATTATATCCTCCTAACAACCATCTTTTTGCTTCAGACATTTCAAAAATAGCTTCTTTCACTGCAATTCTTAAGTCGCATCTTTCAACAAGCATGAAACCACCTCCCATTGCAAAACCATTTACTGCTGCTATTACAGGTTTTTGTAAAACCCCATCTTGAAAAGGGTTTGTTAAATCTTTTTTAACCATCTCTTTTGGAGATCCAGCAATTCCTCTATCTAACGATTCTTTCATGTCTTCGCCTGCGCAAAAACCTCTTCCAGTACCAGTTAAAATAGCAACTTCTAAATTATTATCATTATGAAATTTGGTAAAAGCTTCAGCCATTCCTTCTCTAATAACAGTACTTAGTGCATTTAACCTTTCAGGTCTATTTAATCTGATTGTAAAAATCTGACCATTTGTTTCTGTTTCCACAAAGCTCATCTAAATCTCCAATATTTAATTTTTATAAAACGTAACAGAATTTTTGTTTTTTAAAAAGATTTTTTGGGAGGAATAGAATACGTTAATGATGCATGAGCTACAGGATCTTTCAAATCAACTGAATATATTAAAACATCTCCCACACATAAAGATTTGCCAATTTTTAAAATTCTATTTTGACTATATAAATTTTTTTCAGATGGTTTTCTTAAAAAATCAATAGAACAATTAGTTGTAACTGCTAAGCTCTCAGGGCCTATTTTAGATAAAATTGATAAATAAAAACTTACATCTGCTAATAGAAACATTGTAGGTCCAGATATAGTATTACCTGGTCTTAAATGTTCATGTTTGATACTCATTTCTAAGGAAACATTTCCTGGAGTTAAATTTCTTATTTCAAATAAATTTGAAACTTGAGGAAAAGCCTCACTTAAAAAGTTATAGAAATCATTTTTGTTTAAAGAGTTTTTCATTTGATATTTTTTAAAAGTTCCTCTGCCATTCTTGGTGCAGCACCTAGATAATTTTTAGGATTTAAACAAAATTCTATTTCTTCTTTTATAAAATTTTTAGATATATTTTTATCCATCATTAGTGCTTCAAGTAAACTTATCTTATCAGTCATTGATTTTCTACAGCAATCATATACGAGATCATGAGCTATTTGTCTTCCGAGTTTTGGAGCAATTGTCATCATTACAGATTCGGCTAAAATTAATCCGTTAGTTTGATTTAAATTATTTATCATCTTATTTTTATCAACTTGAATTCCTTCTAGTAATTCTCTTGAGCATCGAAATGAAGAAGAGGCAATTATAAACATTTTAGGTAATGTGTACCATTCCAAATGCCATTGACCAGTTGCTCTTTCATGATCTAACACCATACTATCAAGCATAGCAGAGTGATGTTCTCTTAAAAGTTTAGAACAAGCTAGAATCACTTCAGATGAAATTGGATTTCTTTTTTGTGGCATAGTAGAAGATGAACCCCTACCGTGAATAAAAGGCTCATTAACCTCTTGTACTTCAGTTTGCATCATTAGCATAACATCATAAGCAATTTTACCTAATGATGCGCTGACCAGAGAAATCCAAGATGATAACTCACAAAAATTATCTCTAATCGAATGCCAACTTACATCTGGAGATTTTAATTTTAATTCTTTAGCAAGTCCGTTTTTTGTCCTTAGGCCATTTTTCTCTCCTAAAGAGGCAAGAGTTCCTGCAGCTCCAAAAAAAGAAACGTAAAATAATCTCTCTTTTATTTCTTTAATTCTATCAATATGCCTCTCAATACCAGATAACCATGTGCTACATTTATAGCCAAAAGAAGTAGGTAATGCATGCTGTAAATGAGTTCTTCCAGACATTGGTGTGTTGATGTACTTTTTTACAAGTTTTTTTAAAGCTTTTTTAATTCCTACTAAATCAGATAATAAGATTGATAAAGCATCTCTAATTTGTAAAACATCAGCTGTGTCCATTATATCTTGTGTTGTCGCTCCCCAATGACAGTACTGCCCAAGGTTCTTTTTCACTTTTAAGCTTAATTGTTCAACTAATGGTAAAATTGGATAACCTACAATGGATGTTCTTTTTTCTAATAATTTCCAGTCAATCCAATCTGTTTTAGCAACCTTTGAAATTTCTAGTCCACAAGTTTTAGGGATTATTCCTAATCTTGATTGAACTCGAGCGAGTGCTGCTTCTACTTCGAGGTAATATTGTATAGTTTTTTTATCTGAAAAAATGTCTGACATTTCTCTAGTGCCAAACATTTCGCCCCAGATTTTTGAATTTATAACTAATGAAGACATATCAATTATCCTTTATTTTTGGGTACCAAGAAGGAGATCTTTTTTCAGAAAAACTATTCAGACCTTCAAAAGCCTCATCGCTCATTCTTTTTAGTGAATGTTCTTCAACTAATTCATTAAATTCCTTCTCATTCAAAATCAAATTTGCTTCTTTTAAAGCTCTCATTTTTGTTTGGTAAATTGCCTCAGGGCCACATAGTAAAATGTGATCTAAAATAGATTCTAACTTTTCATCAATATGTTGTTGATCTAAAACTTCATGTACTAAACCAATTCTTTTGGCTTCATCTGCATTAAACCTTTCAGAAGAAATTGCATATCTTCTAACATTTCTTACTCCAATAGATTTATTTAGTTGAGGTATTATTATGCCTGCCATCACACCCCAACGAGTTTCTGATATTGAAAAAATTGATTTTGTTTCTGCTATTACAATATCAGATGCAGCTACAATTCCTGTTCCACCACCAAAGCAACCGCCATGAACTATTGAAATGATAGGTCGAGGAAACTCTGTTAGACCTTTTATTGCCAAAGCAGTTTTTTTAGAGACTATAAAATTTTCATCTTTTGATAACTTTCCTATTTCCTTTAACCATTCTAGATCTGCTCCAGCTTGAAAATGTTTTCCATTACCTTTTATTACTACAGCTTTTAGAGTTTTGTCAGAATTAAGTTCCTCAAAAACTTCTAGTAATCTCTCGATCATCTCCCCATTGTAAGCATTATTTTTATGAGGTCTGTTTAAATGAATATTTGCAATTCCTCTATTATCTGTTTTGCAAAGTACAATGTTTTTATCCGTCATCATCTTCCCCTAATTTAATCTGTGCAGCATTAATTAATTCATCTTTGATTGAAAAAGATCTTAACCTAATATTTGTTGAAAAACTTTTTGATAATTTTTTACCAATTTTTTTTAAAAAATTATTTTTAATTAAGTTTGTACGATTTTCATTTTTTCGTAAAAGTAATTCAACATAAATTTTGGCCTCAGATTTGAATATTTCTGTTGTTATCCAAATTATTTGACAATTTTCAAACTTAGCATTTAGTTCTGCATTCATCATTTTAATGAGATAATCCTCAATTGAAACTAGATCTATCTTACAATCTATATTTTTATCTTTATATAATTTTAAAACAGGCATTTATTTAAATTTATGAATTTGTTCAAATTAATAATTTATCTACTAGATTAAAACTTCAATTAAAAATGGACCATTTTCGTTTAATCCGTGTTTAAAATATTTAACCAAATCTTCTATATTATCTACTTTAACTGCATCTACACCCATTCCTTTAGATATTGAAACCCAATCTAATTCTGGATTTTTAAGTGACAACATTTCAACCGCTGATTTTCCAGGATTTGTTACACCAACATTCTTTAATTCTCCTTGCAAAATTTTGTAACTTTGGTTGGCAAAAATTAAAATAACAATATCTAAATTCTCTCTTGTCATTGTCCATAAAGATTGGACGGTATACATGGCGCTACCATCACCTTCAAGAGAAATGACTTTCTGATTTGGACAAGCTATTGCTGCGCCAATTGCTACAGGCATACCAAATCCAATAGATCCTCCACAATTATTTAACCATGTGTGAGGATGAGATCCTGAAGTTTGATAAAAAAACTCTCTGCCAGTTGTTACTGACTCATCAACGATAATTGCGTTCTCTGGTATTAAAGATCCAAGGGCCATGCCGAGAGAAGTTGTGTTAATAGGCCCTTTAGGTATTTCGGGAGGATTAAATTCTGATATTGAATTAGGGTTTTTAGAAGTAACATTTACAAGATCTGAAAATTCATTGATTAAAGATGTTATATCATCAGATAATTCAGCTAATTCTATAAATTTTGTTTTGTTTTGGGTCAATATTCCAGGCTTATTAGGGTAAGCAAAAAAAGCGACAGGTTGTCTGGCACCAATAGTAATAATAGTGTCAAAATTTTTTAAGGCTTCAACTGCTTTGTCAACAACATAGGGAATTCTTATTGAATTTATCCTTCCTGCTCCTTTGTCCAATCGTGCGTTAAACCAATCTGTTTTTAATTCACATCCAAGCTTTTCTGCTATTAGAGCAATTTTAATTAGATTGTTTTCTTCTAATGCAGACCCTCCAACTAGAAGTAATGGGTTATTTGCTTTTTGTATTTCTGCTATTGCTTTTTTAATTAAATCTATTGGAACTTTTTTAGAATTATTTTGTAATATAACTTCTTCAATTATAGAGCCCTCATTCCAAGCAGTGTCACCAGGTAATATCAGTGTTGCAATTTCTCCAGGTTTTTTATTGGCTACTTTTATAGCTTCTAATGCATCCAGTCCTATTTCTTTTGATGATTTGCTAGTTTTAACCCAACTCGAAACAGGTCTTGCTATACCTTCTATGTCAGAAGTTAAAGGAGCATTTAATTTTATATGATCAAGAGCATGTTCACCTACAATATTAACAATTCCAGAATTAGCTTTTTTTGCATTGTGTAAATTTGCTAATCCATTTGCTAATCCTGGCCCTAAATGTAATAAAGTTGATGCTGGTGTTCTTTTCATTCTAAAATAACCATCAGCAGCACCAGTTGCACAACCTTCAAACAAACATAAAATACTTCTCATGTTTTTGTAATCATCTAATGCTGCGACAAAGTGCATTTCAGAAGTTCCTGGGTTTGTAAAACAAACATTAACATTACCTTTCAATAATGTTCCGACAAGTGTTTCTGCACCGTTCAAAAAAATCTCCTTAAGATATTATTTATAGTAAAATTCAATTTTTTATATTAATCTTCTATTAAATAATACTTTTTTAAATAGTAAAATTAAAATCTTGTTATTTTTTACATTTTTAACTTTATCTAATTTAAAATCTGGGATTTAATTAATAATAAGAATCATTCTAATTCAATAATAAAAATTATAGGGACTAATTATTATGTCTACAAAAGTTGATATTGATCATTTAAGAAAATGGATAGGGAAAATAGATAATGTTACTGATTATGTGACACCAATAGTCGAACAAAGATATAGAGCAACGCTTAATATGGATATAGGAAATCCTAAAGATGGAGAGCCAGTCACTTCTGGATTACATTGGATGTTAGGATGGAATTTGGTTAAAAATGATGAACTTGGTGTAGACTCACATCCAGCGTTGGGAGAATTTTTACCGCCAGTTCCATTGCCAAGAAGAATGTGGGCAGGAAGTGAAATTAAAGTATTAAAACCAATTAGAGTAGGCGACAAAGTTGTTAAACAATCAACTGTAGCTGATATTCAAGTTAAAGAAGGACGAACTGGTCTTTTGTGTTTTGTAACAGCAGAATACAACTTCTTAGTCAATGATGAAGTAACCATTAATGAAAAACATAATATTGTTTATAGAGATATTTCAAAGTCTGGAGGTGGATCAGGTTATTCGAAAGAAATACCTGAGAGAGCAGATTTAAGTGAAAAAATTTTTATGCATCCAACGATATTATTTAGATATTCTGCAATTGGATTTGTAGGACATAGAATTCATTATGATCATCCTTACACAGTTAATGAAGAAAATTATCCTGGCTTGATTGTACATGGTCCACTTCAGGCAACTTATTTATTAAGAGCTGCTGAAAAGTTGATGGGCAAACAAGTAAAGTCATTCACTCATAAAGTCATGGCGCCTGTTTTTGCAAATAGTGAGTATGTGGTTGGTGTAGATAAAATGGATGATGGTTCAGTGAGCTGTTGGGGTGCAACAAAAGAATTTGGTGTAACTATGAGAGCGGAAGCAAAGTTTTAAAGGAGTAAATGATGACAGATCTGACAAAAATTTTTAGTAATTTTGTATCACAGGCTACTTTACAAAATTTTAACGATGAAATGATATTTTTTTCAAAAATGTCAATGATTGACTGGTGTGGTGTTGCATATGCAGCGAAAGAAGAGCCAGTATCAAAAATTGTAACTAAATTAATTGAAGAAGAACAAACTAAAGGTCATTCAAAATTAATTTCGAATGGTCAAGAGGTATCTTCTAAATCAGCAGCTTTTGTAAATGGAACTATTGGTCATGCTTTGGATTATGATGACACTCATTTTTTATTTACTGGTCATCCAACTGCCAGTGCTTTTCCTACGGCTTTAGCACTTGGTGAAGAGTTAGGCTCATCAATTGATGAAATAATGTTGGCATATATGTGCGGTGTAGAAGTTTCAACTAGGTTAGGGCATATCCTTGGTTACTCACATTATAATAAAGGTTTTCATCAAACTGCTACCAGTGGTGCTTTTGGTGCAACTTTAGTTGCATCAAAATTATTGAAACTAAATGCTAAACAAATCGAAAATGCACTTGGTATAGTTTCAACAAGAGCATCAGGTCTAAAATCACAATTTGGTACAATGGGTAAACCATTTCATGCAGGTATTGCTGCATCAAATGGAATTGAGGCTGCTAAATTATCGAAATTAGGATTTGTTAGTTGTGAAAACGGGATTGAATGTAATCAAGGTTTTTTGAAAACACATGCATGGGACGAAACTATACCTGAGGCAGCAATAAATGGTTTAGGAAAAGATTTTTTGTTTCCTGAAATTAAATATAAATTTCATGCCTGTTGTCATGGATTGCATGCTTTTCTTGAGGCATTAGACGAATTGAAAACAAAAAATAATTTTAATCCAGATTCAATTGAAAAAATTTCAATTCAAACACAACCTTCTTGGTTACAAGTTTGTAATATTGATAGCCCAAAAACAGGATTAGAGGCAAAGTTTTCATATAGGTTAACCGCCGCAATGTCTCTTCACGGGGTGGATACTGGAAGGCTAGATAGTTATAATGATGAAATTTGCTTTGATGAAAAAATTGTAAAAACTCGAGATAAAGTTGAAGTTATTCCAAATGATCAAATGACTAATACCGAAGCATTAATTGAATTAAAAGATGATTCAGAAATATATAAAAACAGTCATGACTTGAATAATAAAATTGAAAATGAATTATTAGAGAAAAAGATTTTAACTAAATCTTCTTCTCTTTTGTCAGATAATTTATCTAATGAAATTTTTAATGTATTAAATAGTCCTGAAAAATATCACGCTAAAGATATTACGAATCTTTTAAAGTAAAGGAATTAGAAAATAGTTAGTTATGAGAAGTATTTTATTTTTACCATTGGATAAAATTGAAAGAGTTCCAAAAGCTTTGGGATCAAATGCTGATAAAGTCATTTTTGATTTAGAAGATGGACTTGCTAAAGATAAGAAAGATTTTGGGCGTAAAAATTTCATCGAGTTTTCAAAAAGCAATTTTGATAATCAACCTGAAAAATTTTTACTTAGGATAAATGGTTTAGATTCTAATGATTATAATGATGATATTAAAATGTTGAAGAGTTGTCCAAATCTTCCTTATTCTATCGCTATACCAAAAATTGAAGATGCTAAAGAGTGTAAATCATTTTTAAATGATTTAGGAAAAGACATATTAGTTCTTCCACAAATTGAGACACCTAAAGGAATTGCTAATATCGAATTTTGGAATGTTGAAGGTATAAACTTTTCAGGAATAGGTTTTGGTTCTGCTGACTTTACAGCTATGACAGGTGGAGATATGGGTATAGATTCTCTGGCTTATTCTAGAGGAAAGATAGTTAACGCTTCATCTCTTTACAATACTATTGCTTTGGATGGTGTTTGGTTAGATTTTCGTGATGCGGAAGGATGTTTTAGTGAAACTAAGCTTATTAAATCAATGGGTTTTAAAGGAAAATTTGCTATTCACCCAGATCAAATTGAACCTATACATCGGGCATATAATCCAACTGATGAAGAATTGATTTGGGCAAAAGGAGTTTTAAAAGCATCTGAAACTGCAGGTACTGGCGCTTTTAATTTTGAAGGTAAAATGGTTGATGCTCCTGTTTTGGCAAGGGCTAAGTCCATTATTGAAAGAGAGGTTTAAATGAGTGAGTTATATGGAATAAAAAAGGTTGGACCAAATAGATATAGAGAAGATCCAGGTAGATATTTTGAAGATTTTAATGTAGGGGACATTTACGAACATTGGCCTGGTCGAACTATTACAGAAACAGATAATATTTGGTTCACAAACTTAACCATGAATACACATCCTGTGCATTTTGATGCTAATTATGCGTCTAAAACAGAATTTAAACGTTATCTTGTAAATTCTGCATTTACCTTATCATTGGTTACGGGGATGTGCGTGAGTGGTACTAGTCAGAAAGCAATAGCAAATTTAGGCTGGGAAGAAATAAAATTACCTGCACCTGTATTTGTTGGAGATACTCTATATTCTGAAACAGAGGTACTTGATAAAAGAGAATCTAAATCAAGACCGACCCAAGGTATAGTAAGAGTAAGGCATATTGGAAAAAATCAAGATAATGTGATTGTAATGGATATGGTTAGATCTTTTTTAGTTGCTAAAAGAGGTCATAGTGTTGTTGATGAAATTATTTCAAAAACAAAGTAACTAAGAGTTGTAAAAATGAGCCTACCTTTAGCAGGATTAAAAGTTTTAGCATTTGAACAATATGGAGCAGGTCCATTTGGTTCACAATATTTATCAGATTTAGGGGCTGAGGTAATAAAAATTGAGCCAGCTGGAACTGATGGAGACTACTTAAGAGCACTTGGTCCTTATTTCATTGATGAAGAAAGAAATTCAGCATCAGGTATCTTCTTTCAAGCATTAAACCGAAACAAAAAAAGTATAACTCTTAATATTTTATCTGATGAAGGAAAAGAAATTTTAGGTAAATTAGTTAAAGAAAGCGATGCAGTTTGTAATAATCTTAGAGGTGATGTACCTGAAAAGTTAGGAATTACATTTGACCAATTAAAGCAATATAATAAAAAAATAGTTGCTGCTCATTGTTCTGCTTATGGAAGAGAAGGATCAAGAAAAAATTGGCCAGGTTATGATTATTTAATGCAAGCTGAGGCAGGGTACTTTTCTTTAACTGGGGAACCTGATGCTCCCCCGGCAAGATTTGGTTTGTCTATTGTAGATTACATGGCTGGATTAACTATGGCATTTAGTTTAGTGAGTGGTGTTTTATCAGCGAGAGATACAGGGAATGGAAGAGATATTGATGTAAGTCTTTTTGATACGGCTATGTTTAATCAAAGTTATGTAGCTGCGTGGGCCTTAAACTCAGATTATAAACCTGAAAGATTAGATAGGTCTGCTCATCCTGTTTTAGTCCCATGTCAATTGTATAAAACTTCTGATGGTTGGATTTATTTAATGTGCAATAAAGAGAGTTTTTGGCCTATTCTTTGTGAATATATAGATAGAAAAGACTTGGGAGAAGATAAAAGGTTTTTAAATTTTAAATTGAGACAGGAGAATAGAAGTCTAATAACAGAAATTTTAGATACAGAATTAAGTAAAAAGTCTACGTCAGAATGGCTAAAAATTTTTGCAGGTAATGTTCCAGCTGCACCAATATTAGATGTTAAGTCATCACTTGAAAATCAATTTGTTAAAGAAAGAAATAACATTCAGACTATAACGACTAAAAATAAAAAAAATATAAGCCTACTAAAAACGCCAATAAGATTCGATACTGAAAATCATGTTGATAAAACAGCACCTGAATTAGGTGAGCACAATGAAGAGATATTTACCAAATTAGGATATTCAATGGAAGAAATTAAGTCATTGAAAAATAAAGATATTATATAATTTGAGTTAATCAATATTTTTTTTATATAACATATGAACTAAAAAACCTTTGATTAACAGAGTATTATATGTTTAGTGTCTTAATAATTAATAAATTAAATCTATGTTTTGGAGGAAAATTCATGAGATTAGATAAGAAATTAATGACAGCAGTTGCAGCAGTTGCAGCTGTATTTTCATTAGGTTCAACAAATGCTATCGCAGATGGACACGGTAAAGTTGAACCAATTAAAATGAGATGGGCATCAGACCACTCTGGTCCGCCACATCCTGCAGCTATTGCAGAAATGTTTTTTGCAGAGCAAGTTGAAAAGAAAATTCCAGGAAGTAAAGTACAAATTTACTGGGCTAAATCACTTTATAATGTGCCAAAAGGTACACAGGCCTTAACAAAAGGTAATTTAGAAATGATGACTGGTCAGTTTGGTAAAACTTCTTCAGTTGAGCCTCTAGCTAATACAATTGTAGGAGCTGGTAAGTTAACTACACCTGGTGCTATTAATGGATTAGATGGTACAAAAACTTTTGCTCAGTTAAAGAAAGTATTTAATGACAAACATGGAATTACAATTTTTGGTTCTGGTCACTTAAGTATGTATATGGGCGCAGGAGCAGTTAAGAGTAGATTGCTTGTTCCAGCTGACTTTAAGGGTAAAAAAATTAGAAGTATGGGACCTGCTGAAAATGCATTGCTTGGATCATTAGGGGCAAACCCAACTACAATGTCATTTGGAGATGTTCCACCTGCACTTCAAACTGGAGTGATTGATGGATTATTAACAAGTTTAGGTGGATTTAACGCAACAAAAGAGCAAGCTCCATATTTTACTGTAGCAGGCATCAATGGTATTGTTGGTGACTACTATTGGATTGGTGCATCTAACAAATGGTGGTCATCGCTAACACCAGAACAGCAAAAAGCTCTATCTGATATTATCGTTAACGATTTTATACCATATCAAAAGGCAATAAACTTTTGTAATGATAAGAGACTTGTTGATAAGTATAAAGTAACAGATAAGTCTAAGCCTGGTATTTATGTAATGAACCCATCAGAAGCGGGTGTTTTACAAAAGGCTGAAGGTGGTGCTACAAATAACTGGATTAAAACTAAAGTTGATGCAACTGGTGATAAAATGGTTGATCAATTCACAACAGAAGCTGCTGCTTTAGTTAAAGCAAATCCGTTAGGATCAGATCCACTAGAAAAGACAGATTGTTCTGCTTTTGCTGCAGACTTTGCAAAATTTGCAAAAGGAACAGCTTTATATAAAAAGAAGTCACGTAAGTAACTTTGAAGAAAAGGCCTAAATTTTTTTAGGCCTTTTTTTACGACTAATTATGAAAAAATTTTACCAAATTTCTGAATTGATTAAACTCTGGATCGAGAAGATATTAGGAACTATGTCAGCTCTTTTGATGATATGTGTAACCTTATTTGCTTTAGCTGAAATTTTTAGAAGATATATTTTAGGAGTTGTATTTGAGTGGGGTCAGGATGCAGTTATTTATGCTACAATGTGCTCTGTTGCTTTTTTCATTTGTGTAACACAAATTAAAAGAGGGCATTTAGTTATGAGTGCTGTACTTCAATTATTGAGTGCTTATAAGTTTTTTAGATTAATTGGATTTGCAAAAATTTTTGTTTCAACTACAGTTTGTATTTTTTGTGCATCATTAACTTATACAGCTATATCTACTATACAATATTCAATTAAAATAAGTGAGTTGTCTGAAAGTTTATTTTTTTATATGTGGCCATTTCATACTTGTTTAGCTATAGGCTTAGGTTTAATGTCACTAGTGGCTTTTTTTCAAATTATTGAAGATATTCATAGTTATATCAAGGGTGATCATTTCACTGAAAAAGTTGAATTATCAACGGATGTTTAGATAGAAAATTGTTATGTGGAGTTTAGGTAGTACATTATTTATGCTTTTATTTGCTGGAGTTCCTATTGGAATTTCATTAGCTGGTGCTACTGCGATTGGTGTACTATTTGATGATTTCCTTACTTACAGTACTTTATTCGAAGCTTTTTTTAGCTTTCTAACTAAATATACTTTAGTAGCAATACCTTTTTTTATTTATGCTGGTTTTTTAATGGAAAGAACAGGCCTTGTTGCAGGTTTATTTAGATTTGCTGATTCTTTAGTTGGTTGGGTTCCAGGTGGTTTCGCATATGCAACTCTTTTAGCAGCAGTTTTATTTGGGGCAATATCAGGTTCTTCAACAGCTATGGCCGCAGCAATGAGTGTTATCGCATATCCGGAGCTTGTAAAAAGAGGTTATCCTAAATGGATGGCGGCTGGAGTAATTGCCTCAGCTGGTGGGATAGCTTTATTGATACCACCAAGTATTACTCTTATTTTGTTTGGTGTTATTACAGAGATATCAATTATTGATTTATTTTTTGCAGGTATTGTGCCTGGCATAATGTTAGCAATAAGTGATGCAGTTATAATCATTAGCGTTTCATTATTTATAAAATTACCTCGAGGAAAATTTGACTTGTGTGAGGTTTGGATTTCATTTAAAGACGCTTGGCCAGCTTTGTTGATGCCAGTTATAATTTTAGGTGGACTTTATGGAGGAGTATTTACTCCAACAGAAGCAGGTGCTGCTGCTGCTAGTTACGCATTATTTTATGGTCTGGTTTTTAAAAGAAAGACTTTTCTAAAAGAATTAATGCCAACGACTGTAAGGACTATGAATTTAACAGCTGTAGTTTTCTTTTTGTTAGGATGTGTAGGTATATTTCAGTTTTATCTTGCTAATATGGGATGGCCTCAGATGATAGCTGAATGGGCTGGTACTTTAGGTTTATCAAGGCTTGGATTTTTGTTTGCTTTAATGGGTTCTTTGCTATTTTTATCTATGTTTTTAACAGGTGTTGCAATTTTAGTTTTAACTGTACCTATTTATTTCCCCGTTGCATTAGCACTTGGAGTTGATCCTGTACACCTTGGAATTTTAACAGCTTTATGTATAGAAATCGGAAGCGTAATTCCACCTGTTGGACTTAACTTATTTGCTGTAAGTGGTGTCACAAAATTACCTGTAACGACTGTGATTAGGGGCTCATTCCCATTTTGTATATCAGATACAGTTGTTTTAATAATAGTACTTTTATTTCCTGCTTTAGCTCTTACTTTACCTTCATTATTAATAACTTCTCATTTTGGCTAGCTAAATTCTAAGAGTATTTTTTTTGAAATACTCAAAAGGTTATTATCATCAGCCTTCTTTGAAATAAATTGACAACCTATTGGTAAATTATTTTTGCTTTTAAACATTGGTAGTGTTATGGATGGCAAACCTAATAAAGTCCAAGTCGTATTTAATACTGGTGAGCCTGTATATTCTAAACCATTTAGTGCTTCGCCTAGAGCACTCGGTGATATTATACAGTCATAAGAAGATATCTTGTTATTAATCATATGTTTATGTCTTTCAAGTTGATCAAATAAATAATGGTAATCTCTCAATGACATATTTTCACCGTCACTAAGCCTTCCATTTCTTAGGATATCACTTAGTTCATTATAGTGGTGAAAACGCTCAGCGGAAATAGATCTTTTAAATTCATATCCGCTTATTTTTTTATGTATTTCACTAGACTCTAAAATTAAATTATTTAAATCTATTTCTTCTACATTAACTTTTGATTCTATCAGACTAGAAATAAAATTTTCTAGATGAACTTTAGTGTCGTCATCTACTTTATTCCAGTAGGGAGTCTTAACAAATGCAAACCTAATATTATTAATATTTAAATTTTCATTTAATAAACATTCTTCTTCTATTAAAATATTCCTCATAATAAGTATATCTTCTATCGATCTAGCCATAAGACCTAATGTATCTATAGATGGTGAGTTTGGTAAAATTCCTGATTTATCAAAATCTCCATAAGTTGGTTTATAGCCTATAACTCCACAATAAGCTGCAGGTCTTATAACAGAACCAGTTGTTTGGGTTCCAAAAGCAATAGGTACCATGTTTTCTGCTACTGCAGCAGCTGAGCCAGAGCTAGATCCACCTGGGGTATGTTCATAATTATGAGGATTAACAGTTGGGCCAGGGTGTCTGTGACCTAGTTCAGTTGTTACTGTCTTACCAATAGGAATACAGCCATTGTGTTTAGCGATTGCGACACTTCCAGCATCTCTTTTTGGTATATTTTCTGAATAAAAAGGTGTGCCCATTTGTGTAGGCATACCTTCAATATCAATAATGTCTTTTGCAGCAAATGGTATTCCAAAATTTTTCTTTTTTATTTGATCACATTTTTTTGCTAATTCGATTGGTTTCTTATAATCAATGTAGGAAAAGGCTTTAATAAAAGGTTCTCTTATTTTTATTCTTCCTAAACAACTTTCAATCCATTCTAAATATGAAAGTTTATTTTGATCAATTAATTCAAGAGCTTTTGTAGCAGTTAATTCAAATGGTTTAGTCATAAAAAAAATAAAATAAATTGAAAAAAAATTAATAAATAATAACATTATAACTTAACTGAAATAAATACAAGTTGAGAGATATGGAAAAATTAACAGAAAAATTAGCTGAATTTTGTGAAAACATTAAATTTGACAAATTACCTAAAGAAGTAGTTGAAAGAACTAAACTACTTATTTTAGATACTGTTGGAATAATCATCAGAGCAAGGCATGATGCAGAATCAACGGAAAGTTTGATTAAAGCTGTTCAAACATTAGATTTGGATAAAGGTAATTGTAAAGTTTTTTCAGATAAAAACAATTATGCACCCTCTGCTGCCGCTCTAATCAATGGTACTTTAGCACATTCTCTAGACTTTGACGATACTCATGCTGAAGCTTCTCTTCATTCAAGTGCACCAATTTTATCTGCTGCTCTTTCAGCTGCACAAATGAAAAACTGTTCAGGACAACAATTAATAACAGCTTGTGTTATAGGTTATGAAATTCAAATAAGACTTGGTTTGGCAGGTGGAGCATCTAAACATTATAATAGAGGATTTCATCCAACTGCCACTTGTGGAATTTTTGGCGCTGTTGCGGCAACTGGTCATATTTTGGGATTAAATAAAGATCAATTTATTTCAGCCTTTGGTATAGCCTTAAGTCAGTCATCGGGTTCAATGGAATTTTTAAACGATGGATCTTGGACAAAAAGATCACATGTTGGTCAAGCTGCCCAAAATGGATTAAAATGTGCTGTTTTAGCTTTGGAGGGTTTTAAAGGTCCACAACAAGCTTTTGAGGGTAAATGGGGATATTTAAATTCTTTTGTTTCTGGTGGAGATTCTAAAAAAGCCTTAAATGCTTTAGGTGAAAATTTTGAAACGCTTAATTTAGGTGTAAAGCCCTACCCATCTTGTAGATACAGTCATGCAGCAATAGATGGTTTGTTAGAACTTAAAGAAGAAATAGGTTTTAATTTTAAAGAGCTAGAAGATGTTGAAATTGGTTTATCAAATACAGCATTAAATATTATCGGTGTTCCCTTAGAAGAAAAAAGAAATCCTAAGAATATAGTTGATGGACAATTTTCAATGCCCTTTTGTGCAGCTATAGCTGCAAAAAATGGAAGTTTTGTATGGGATGATTATAAAAATAGTTTAACTGATAATGAAACTCTATCTTTATGTAAACGAATAAAAACTGCTCACGACAAAAAGGCTGAAGAATGTTGCCCAGAATATATGAGTGCCAATGTTAAAATTAAAGTTAATGGTGAAGAGCATGAAAGATTTATTAAAATTCCAAAAGGCGATCCAGAAAATTTCATGACAGAAGATGAGTTTATTGAGAAATTTGACGGTCTTGTAGAACCATACTTAAAAACAGAAAAATCTGATGAACTTAAAAATTTTATGCTTAAACTAGATAATGCGAACTACATAGATTCATTATTTGAGCTAAGTAATTAAATAAGAAAGAGAGAAAGTAAATGGACGATCAGAAACTAGCAAAAATAAATTTGGACACTTCTGAAAATGATAAACTTATTCTTAGCAGCATAGATAAGTTTTTAGAAAAAGATGTTAAACCTTATGTTAAAGAATTTGAATCTGAGGATAAATATCCTCAAGACATAGCTGACAAAATGGCTGAATTAGGTCTTTTTGGAGCAACGATATCTGAAGATTATGGTGGATTAGGGTTGTCTGCTGTTACTTATTCTAAAATTGTAGAAAATGTGTCATCTGTTTGGATGTCAGTATCTGGTATTTTTAATTCTCATTTAATTATGTGTGCTGCTGTAGAAAAGTTTGGCACCGATGAAATGAAAAATTTTTATCTGCCTAAATTTGCAAGTGGTGAATTAAGAGGAGGTATTGCTTTAACAGAACCAGATTGTGGAACAGATTTACAATCAATAAAAACAAAAGCAACTAAAGATAATACAAAGTATAAAATTAATGGAACTAAAACATGGATAACAAATTCAGTTCAAGGAGATGTTTTAGCAGTATTGGTTAAGACAAATAATGAAATTTCACCACCTCATAAAGGAATGAGTTTATTATTAGTTCATAAAGACCAAGGTTATATTCCAAGAAAATTAAAGAAACTAGGCTATAGAGGTATCGATACAGGAGAAGTTCAATTCAATGATGTTGAAATACCATTAGAAAATTTAATCGGCACTGAAGAAGGTAGAGGTCTGCAGCAAATATTGTCAGGTTTAGAATTAGGAAGAATTAATGTTGCAGCAAGAGGGGTTGGACTTGCAAAGGCCGCATTGGATGATTCTATAGAATATTCTAAAATTAGAAAAACATTTGGAAAACCAATTTCAAATCACCAATCAATTCAAATAAAGTTAGCAGAAATGGCAACTAGATTAGAAGCCTCAAGATTACTTACAGAACAAGCGGCTATAGCATATGACAGTGGACAAAGATCTGATTTGCAAGCTGGAATGGCAAAACTTTATGCTACCGAAACAGCTTTATTTAATTCAACTGAAGCTATGAGAATTCATGGAGGTTTTGGATATTCACCAGAATATAATATTGAAAGATATTATAGAGATGCGCCTTTGTTAGCAATTGGTGAAGGTACAAATGAATTGCAAAAGATAATTATAGCAAAGCAGTTAGTTGAATAAATCAGACTATATAATTTCTATATAATATTAAAAACGAAAAACTACTAATCCCAGTTATAAGTCCAAAACTTGTATTTTTGGAAAAAACCAAAAATACAATAATTCCTATAAAAAAAGGAATTATTCTATCAGAATTAGGTATTAAATTGAGAGCATTATCAGGAAAAAAAACTATTTTAAATACAATAGCTGTTGTCATTCCATAGGCTATTGAGTTAATTGTTTTTGCAATTACAGATTCGTTATCAATATTTTTTGAATATAAAACGCCTAAATATCTCCATATAATCATTCCTGCAAAAGCTACAAATAGTAAAATTATAGTATTTTGATCAAATAAAGAGATTGTCATATTTTTAAAAACCTCCCAGTTACATAACCTGGTATAGCTGATAACAATCCCGAAGTTAAAATACTCCAATCACCTAAAAATGGATAACTTACGATTAGTAGCAAACCACTAAAGACAATCGTAATAATATAAATCTTATCTTTGGCACTTAACATTAATATCATTAGATACAAAGGTATGAAAAAAATTGGGATAGTAATAAGTTCCTTTGATAATTTACTAAATATTAAATATCCAATTGATAATCCAATAAAACACATTACCACTAAACCAATTGCTAACCCTTTATAATAACTAAAGATATAATTTTTTGGAATTTTGTCGGGATTTGTTGAAATAACAGTCCATGCTGTCGGACTAACCCATTGTGCCCAAAACAACTTATTTAAAAAAGAATTTTTTTGAGAAGCAACATTCATAGTTAAAAACGCAGAAAGTACAATGAACAATGTTCTTATGTTTGCCAAAAAAATGCTCATAAACATTAATATTATTGAAGCTCCTGACGAAATTAAAGTAACAAACAAAATCATACCAGGCATGCTCCATAAAAATAACATTGATGCTATTGTAACAAAGTAATCTAGATTTGATTCATATGCTAAGGCGCCAAAGCCAATCATTGCAGATCCCATAGCAAAACCAGGAAGACTAAATCCTTGTTTTAATCCCTTCTTAAATTCAGTTTTCATATTAATTGTTTATATTTATGTTTTTGCTATTAAATCAATTTCTATTGATGCACCTACAGCTAGACCTGTTACACCAATGCATGTTCTTGCTGGTAATTTATCTTTAGAAAAGTATGTTTCATATATTTGATTGACGATATCAAAATCTTGAAAGTTAACCAAATAAATTCTTACAAATATTATATTTTCCCAAGGGATATTTGATTTTTTAAGTACGGTTGATAAATTTTTAATAACTTGATGAGTTTGGTCTCTAATATCATTTGAGACTAATTTACTTGGATCATTTTCTAAGGTAGGCATTTGTCCAGTTACAAATAAATATTCATCAGATTTCACAGCATGACTAAATGGCCCCACTCTTTTTGGACCATCTGAAAATGTTAAATGTTCAATCATAAATAACTCCTATAGTTTTTTTTAAAATTAATTGTAAACTATTATAAATAGTGAGGATTAGCATATGAGATTTAAGGATAAAATAGTATTAATTACTGGCTCAGCAGGTGGCATAGGTTTTAAAACTGCTTTAGATTTTGGTAATGAGGGTGCAATTGTAGCAGTAACAGATATTGATTTTGAAATGGCAAAAAAATTATCTAATCAAATAATCAGTAATGGAGGAATTGCAGAACCTCTCCAACTAGATGTAACAAATTTAGAACAAACAAAAAATGTATTTGAAGTTTTAAACCAAAAATATGGAGTTTGCGATATTGTTTTTTGTAATGCTGGTATCAGAGAAATCACTCCAATGTTAGATTTAGAATTTGAAGATTGGAAAAAAGTTATTGATGTAAACGTCAACGGAGTATTTTTATCAGCTCAAACGTTTGCTAAAAATTGTGTAAAACACAATAAAACAGGAAATATTGTTATTACTGCCTCTACATTAGGTATAGTGGCAGCTAATTCCAGATGTGCTTACACAACATCAAAACATGCAACCGTTGGATTAACTAAGCAATTAGCGATGGATTTAGCTAAAAATAATATAAGAGTTAACGCTGTCGCTCCTGGGGTCATTAGAACTCCTCTAACTGAAAGATACTTTCAAGATAAAGAAGTAGCTAAAAAAATTAATGGGATTCACGCTATGAATAGAGTTGGTGAACCTGAAGAGGTATCTAATGCAGTTAGATTTTTAGCAAGTGATGAATCCAGTTTCTGCACTGGTTCTATTCTAACAGTTGATGGTGGATGGACAGCTGGGAAATTTATGTAATATATTGGTAACATATATAGCTTATAAAATACTAAATTCCTGAATTATTGATGAAATTAAGTTAAATAATTCAAGGATTTTTTCATGGAGATAAAACTGAAGAATAATTTGACAACACAAAAACTAGATTATCTTGGACAAAAAGATCTTTTTTTTGATAGAGAATTGAGTTGGTTGTCATTTAATGAGAGAGTTTTAAAAACTGCTTTCGATTTGACTATCCCAATTGGAGAACGATTAAGATTTTTAACAATTAGTGCTACGAATTTAGATGAATTTTTTATGGTAAGGATTGCTGGTCTTTACCAACTAATAACTAGAAAATATGAAATTATACCATTTACAGGAAAGCGTATCGACACATTAATGAATGAAATTTTAAGTCTTACAAGAAAACTCAAGTTAAATCAGAATGTACTCTTAAAAAATTTAATCCATGAATTAAAAAAACTTAAAATTAGCTTTTGCAAAATTGAAGATTTATCACAAAAAGAAAATAAATGGATTGAAAAATATTATGAAGAAAACATTATTCCACTTATTGCTCCAACAACACTTGATCCAGCTCACCCTTTCCCTTTCATTCAAAATCAAGGTAAGGGGTTGTTTATTGAAATGTCACACGGAACAAACAAAGAAATCAATTCAGTAATACTACTTCCAAAAAATCTCAATAGGTTTGTAAGACTTCCAGGTGAAGAGCATAAATATATTTTGCTTGAGGATTTGATTACAAGATTTATCGATAAAATTTATCCAAATCACAAATTAAAAAACTTTGGAATGTTCAGAGTTTTGAGAGATTCAGAAATTGAAATTGATGATGAAGCTGACGATTTAATTGATGAATTTGAATCAGCATTAAAAGCAAGAAGAAGAGGTGAAGTTGTATCCTTGGAAATTTCAAGTAATTTATCTAAGAATACGCAAAAACTTTTACAAAGAGAATTAAGTATAAATAAGTCTAGAATTTATATTACAGACCAATTTATAGATTTAGATAATTATAAAGAATTATTTAATTATTTTAATAGCACGTTTTTTTACAAACCATATAAGCCAAGATTTCCTCAAAGAATCTATGATTTTAAAGGAGATTGTTTTTTAGCAATAAGAAATAAAGACATAATCATTCACCATCCTTTTGAAACTTTTGATGTGGTTGTAAATTTTCTAAATCAGGCAGCTGAAGATGAAGATGTCCTTACAATTAGACAAACATTATATAGGACAACTCCATCATCTCCAATTGTTGAAGCTTTGGTAAAAGCGGCAGAAAAAGGTAAAACTGTAATAGCAATCATTGAATTAAAAGCACGTTTTGATGAAGAAAACAATGTTCAGCTTGCAAGAATTTTAGAAAAAGCTGGTGTTCAAGTTGCTTATGGATTGGTAGATCTTAAAGTACATTCAAAACTCTCTTTAATTACAAGAAAAGAAAATAATAGACTCGTATCTTATACGCATTGTGGGACAGGGAATTACCACCCATCAACAGCAAAAATTTATACAGATTTTTCATTTTTTACAATAGATAAAAATATTTGTAATGATGCAATGATGGTATTTAATTTCTTAACTAGTCATATTCAGCCAAAAGATATGAAAGAATTAATTATATCACCAAACTCCTCTTTTGAGTGGTTAATAAAAAAAATTGAAAATGAAATTCATTTTGCAAAGAAAAATTTGCCTTCAGGAATTTGGATTAAATGCAATGCTATAGTAGACTCTAAATTAATTGAAAAGCTTTATGAAGCATCAAATGCAGGAGTAAAAATAAATTTATTTGTTCGTGGTATTTGTTGTTTAAAGCCAAATGTAAAAGGATTGTCAGAAAATATAATAGTTAAATCAATTATTGGAAGGTTTTTAGAGCATGGTAGAATATATGTTTTTGCAAATGGTGGAGAATTTCAATCTATTAAAAATGATGTTTACATATCGTCTGCAGATATGATGCCTCGTAATCTATATACAAGAGTAGAAGCTTATGTGCCACTCAAAAATGAAACAGTAAGAAGCCAAATATTAACTCAAGTTATTCCAGCACTAATCAACGACACAAAAAACTCATGGTTGCTTGAACAGACTGGAGAATATGTTAAGTTAGAGGATAAGCTTAATTTTTGTTCACATTCTTATTTTATGAAAAATCCAAGTTTATCTGGCCAAGGAACTCTATCTAAATTCAAAACTGCTTAATGTCTGTAAAAAAAACTTCCCAAATATTAAAACTTAAACTTAAAAAATCAAAATTAGCAATCATAGATATTGGTTCTAATTCTGTAAGGTTAGTGATTTATCCTGATTCTGGAAAATATCCTTATCCTCTTTTTAATGAAAGAATTAATTGTAGGTTAGGTGAAAAATTGTTTGAAACTGGAAAGTTGTCAACTAGATCTATTTCTAGAGCATTAAAAGCCTTACAACGATTTTCAATTATCATAAAAAATATGGAAGTAAAACATATTGTGCCAGTTGCAACTGCAGCTGTAAGAAACTCAAAAAATAATAAAGAGTTTATTTTGCCAGCTGAAAAAATTCTTTCTTCAAAAATTCGTATATTAACGAAAAATGAAGAAGCTGAGTTAGCCGCTTTGGGTTTAGTCAGTAATGTTCCAATTAAAAATGGGATAATTGCTGATTTAGGTGGAGGTAGTTTAGAATTAATTTTGATCAAAAAAGGTAAAATAAAAAAATTAGAAAGTTTAGATATTGGTCACCTAATACCAGTTAATCAACATGAAATCACAAATTTATTTAAATCAATTAAATGGCTAAAGAATTCAAATAACATTAATTTTTATGGTACCGGTGGAAGTTTTAGAAGTTTAGGTTCAGCATATATAAAAGATTCAAATTATCCACTCTACTTAATTCATGGCTTATCAATAAAAATTGAAAAATCAGTTTTACTATTAGATAAAATAATGGATGCTGAAAAAGAATTTCCTGGAATTCCTCAAAACCGTATGCCTACAATTAAGAACGCGGCAAATATAATGCAAAATTTAATATTAGCATGTGATCCAAAAAAAATAATTATTACCGGAACAAGTATTAGAGATGGAATTGTGTCTGAACTAAACCCCTCAAAAATCATAAATCCGGATAAATCTTCAAATATTAAATATTTTACTAAGAATCAGAGATTTAATGGAATGCAGAGTGCAATTAAAAAGTTTTTGGATCCATTAATGGAAGACTTAGTTGGTCTAAAATTAAAAAGATTATTTAAGTTAGCCTGCCAACTATCAGACATATCATGGAATGAACTTTCAGATTTAAGAGGAGCTATTGCAGCAGAAAGAATTATATCTTTACCTTTAAAAAATTTACTCCACAAAGAACGTATTTGGTTAGCTCAGGCAATTTATCATCGTTACGTGGGCCTAAAAGATAAAAAATCGATTTCAAAAAAATTAATTAGCTTATTAACTGAAAAAGAAAAACAATCAGCCTTTGCTGTTGGAATAGGATTAAGGTTTTTATATACATTTAGCGCTGGAAATCCAAAAAATTTAGACTCAATAGATATAAACATTAAAAATCAAAAGTTAGTTTGTGTGTTAAAGCCAAAAGGCAAAATTCTTTTTGATTCTAATTCAGAAAGAAGGTTAAAAGCTTTTGCAAATGCCTGCAAACTTAATTACAAAATTATTGATAAAAATATATAAAATTTAATAATAAAGTTTTTGAAATTTGAAAATAGGTTTTTTTTGGAGCATTTAAATAATTTAGATTTGTTTACAATTATGTCGGTTACGTACTTTATTGCCGGAATAATTAAAGGAATTATAGGAATTGGATTGCCAACAACAGGTATGGCAATTTTGTGTTTTTTTGTAAATCCAATTACAGCTTTAGGTCTAAATTTAATACCAATGACAATCTCAAATTTATGGCAATTTTATAGAGCAGATAATAGGTTGCAAATTATAAAAGAGTATAAATATTTTGTAATATCTATAATCGGATTTTTATTAATTTCTTCTTTTTTTGCAGCAAAAATTGGAAATCAATTGGTCAGTGCCATTTTTGGTTCTATGGTTCTTTTATTTGTTATAACAAATTCACTATCAATAAAGTTTGAAAAAATTAAAGTTAATGATTTAAAATTGCAATTCGTTTTTGGAGGCTTGTCCGGATTGATTGGCGGTATTACATCATTGTGGGCTTTGCCCATTACTATTTATCTTTTCATAAAAGATGTATCTCCAAAACATTTTGTGGATGTTAGTGGTTTTTTTATCTTGATGGGATGTTTCCCAGTATTTTTAGGGTATTACACTACTGATGTGTTAAGTAATGAAATGTTTAAATATGGTTTAATGGGAGCTCTTTTTTCTTTGATTGGGTTTTATATTGGAGAGAAAATTAGAGGTGGTATTAAAAAAGATTTATTTAAAAAATTACTTTTAATTTTTTTTACTTTCATTGCAATCAAAATGATATTTGACGCATTTTTTAAATAAGACGAATTTTTGTTTCTGACAAGTTTCCAACATTATAAGTTACAACATCACCTTTTTTTGGAGATCTCGTTTTAATAACGCTGCCTGTAATGATTTTACTTCCTTTTGGGATATTTAAATTTAGTGACAACCGTAGATTAATTACCCATGCAAGTGTATCAAAAGGATTTGCGTCTTTTATGATAGCCTCTTGAGGACTTTCATCATTCCAATACAATGTTGATTTTAATGTATTAAAATCAACATTTTTCCAATTTTCAATCGGGTTACCAAGGATTACTCCAGCACACCAAACATTATCTGATGCCATACTTAAAGCATCTATATTTTCGTAATCTGCGTCTCTGTCAATTATTAATTCAAAAGCTGAATAAATATTTGAGATACAATCAAGTACATTATTTCTATCAAACTTAATAGATTTAGAATTTAGATCTTCGCTAATTTCCATTGCAAGTTCAAACTCTAAACCTAAACCATGATAAGAGCCAAAATCAACTTCAAAAGGTGAATGATAAATTTCACTTTCAAATATTCCCCCTGCAATAGGATGATCAATACCACACAATTCTTGTTGAACTTTTGAGGCAAGAGCAATTTTAAATCCTCCAAGTTTACCTCTTCCACAATTTTCTTGAAATTCTTTCTGAGCTAAATAAGCTTCATTAATATCTTTAGGTGTTAAATCTTCAGGAAGATTTCTGTATTTTATTTTATTGAGGTGGTCATTAATAAGAAATTTTGCTATTTCAGAAGTTTTTGTCATTTTAAATCTATAATATACATTATTGAAAATCCTTAATTTATAGTTTAACTTAAACAAAAATATAGGCAATTAAATGTTGGACTTTAACAATATTGATTTTTCAAATATTTGTGAAAATTGGTTTTTAAATTTTAACGATTTTTTGAATGATGATAAAATTAATCATGATGATCTCTTCCATTCAGAGTCACATTGGAGAGATTTTGTTTCAATTACTGGTGATATTATTACTTTCACAGGAATTAAAAATTTCAGTAATATATTGCAAAACAATATTAGAAAACAAAATGCAAGCAATTTTTTTATAGATCCAAGTAGAACTCCTCCAAGACAAGTCTCTCGCGCTGGAGAAAAGGTGATTGAAGCAATTTTCTCTTTTAAAACAAAGGAAGGCATTGGCGAAGGGGTTCTAAGATTAACACCTTCAAAAAAAAATCCTAAACATTTTAAATGTTGGTCAATTTCTACCTCATTAAAAGAACTAAACTTTAAAAAAGTTAGTTCTAGAACTTCGACAATTCGAGATTTTAAGGCACCAAATTGGTTAGATATTAGAAATTTTGAAAGATTATACATTGATAGAGAGCCAACAGTTTTAGTTGTCGGCTGTGGACAAGCAGGATTATCAATAGCGTCAAGATTGAAACAATTAAATATTGATACACTTGTTATCGATAAACATGAAAGAATTGGAGATAATTGGAGAAAAAGATATCATTCTTTAACTCTGCACAATCAAACACAAGTTAATCACCTGCCTTTAATGCCTTTTCCTAAAACATGGCCAACATATATCGCTAAAGATAAATTAGCAGGTTGGTTTGAATATTATGCAGAAAGTTTAGAATTAAATGTTTGGAACACTACTGAATTTATATCAGCTGAATATCTATCTAAAGATAAAATTTGGGATGTCAAAATTAGGGATTTTAATGGAAAAATTAAGAAAATAAAACCTCAACATATTGTTATGGCGATCGGTGTTAGTTCTGTTCCTCAAATGCCAGATATTAAAGGGATAGAAAATTTCAAAGGTGAAAAAATTCATTCTGGTTATTTTAAAAGTGGTAAACTCTACCAAAACAAAAATGTTTTAGTATTTGGAACTGGAACTAGTTCACATGATGTTTGTCAAGATTTACACGCAAATGGTGCAAATGTTACAATGGTTCAGAGATCTCCAACAATGATTGTTAATCTTGAACCAAGTGCACAATTACCTTATGCATTGTATCAAGAAGGACCATCAACTGATGATTGTGATTTAATTGCTATTTCTAGTCCATTAAGCGTTTTAAAAAAAACACATCAAATTTTAACAAAACAATCAAAAAAATTAGATAGTGAACTTTTAAAAAAATTAGAAAAAATTGGTTTTATTTTAGATTATGGTGAGAATAACACAGGTTGGCAATTTAAGTATTTAACAAGGGGTGGAGGATATTATTTTAATGTTGGAGCGTCAAATTTAGTTGCTGATCAAAAAATTAAACTAATACAATTCTCAGATATTAAAGAATTTTTAAGTAATGGGATTATTCATAATTCTAAAAAATTAGAATATGACAGTTTTGTATTTGCAACCGGATATAAAGGGCAAGAATACATGGTTAAAAAATTTTTTGGTAATGAAGTTGCAAATAAAGTAGGAAAAATTTGGAATTTTGATACCAAAAAACAAGAATTAAATAATATGTTTGTAAAAACAAATCAGAAAGGATTGTGGTTTATAGCGGGAAGTTTGGCTCAATGCAGAATATTCTCTAAATATTTAAGTTTTCAAATATCTAAAGAAATAAAATAATTATATTCATTACTTATTAATCAGGTCTGAGTTTTATTTGATTCTTTTCTTCAAAATTTATTGCAACTTTGCTCATGTCAGCATCTAATCCAAAATCATCTATTGTTTCTTGGAGAATCTTTTTTGAGAGATCTCCTAAAGGGAGATTAACATTTAACAAAGTTCCATTCTTCAGAGCTATTGAAGCATCCTTATTCATCAGACCTGTTGTAAATCCTTGGAACATTTTTCCCGATAAAATATTATCTGGTAAAGTAATTTCAGTTGCGTAATTTCTGCCAGAACTTTTTTGAATAACTTCTACAGCTTTTTTTGGATCAATGCCATCTTTAACAAGCATAGAAATAACCTCAAAAGTAGCTATTCTGCAAATGAGATTTAGTAAATTGTTTCCTGCTTTTAAACTATGTCCACTTCCTATTGGACCAGCATGAAAAACGTTTTTACTAATTATATTGAGTAATGGCTTAATTTTTTGAAAAATAATTTCTTCACAACCGGCCATTATAGCTATTATTCCGTCTTTTGCACCTCTAGGGCCACCACTTACAGGAGCGTCAACAAAGTTTATGTTTTTTTTAGCAAGTACGTTAAATATATTTCTTGTTACCTCAGGTTCACCAGTGGTCATATCAATTATAAATGTATTTTTTTTAAGGTCATTTATTAATCCGTCTTCCCCAACTGCAATTTTTTCAACTATTTCACTTGTTGGTAGACACA
>CACNQW010000011.1 GCA_902622745.1 uncultured SAR116 cluster alpha proteobacterium | reverse complement strand
TGATAGGAATGGTATGAGAATTGTTATTGATATCAAAAAAGATACTCAAGGAGATGTGGTGCTAAATCAACTTTGGAAACATACAAGGCTTCAATCTACTTTTTCTATAAATATGCTAGCTCTTGATAATGGTCAACCAAAACAAATGAATTTAAAAGATATTTTATTGTCTTTTAATAAATTTAAACAAAAAGTTGTTTTAAACAGAACTAAGTTTTTATTAAATAAAGCAAGAGATAGAGCTCACATTTTGACTGGTTTACTAGTAGCGTTAAAAAATATAGATGAAATTATCAAAATTATTCGTGGTTCTAAAGATGGGGACGAAGCTAAACTCGAACTATGTAATAAATTTTGGAAAGCAAATAATATTGAAAAATATATTGAATTGATTGATGATCCTAATAATAAAGTTGTTGAAGGTACATATAAATTATCTGAATTACAAGCAAAGGCTATCTTGGATCTTAGATTGCAAAAATTAACAGGGCTTGAATCGGAAAAAATTACCGTAGAGATCAATGATTTATCAGATAATATTAATCAATATCTTTCAATTATTTCTAATGATGATGTTCTAAAAAAATTAATAATATCTGAATTTGATGAAGCAATAAATAAACTTAATTACGAAAGAAAAACCACAATAACTGATAGTTATGTGGATCAGGATGATGAGGACCTTATCCAAAAAGAAGATATGGTTGTAACAGTAAGCCATCGTGGATATATAAAAAGGGTTCCTTTATCAACATATAAAGCACAAAGAAGAGGTGGTAAGGGCCGTTCTGGTATGAAAATGAGGGATGAGGATATGGTTACATCCTTATTTGTAACAGATACTCATACACCCATTTTATTTTTTACCTCCAAAGGTATGGTCTATCAATTAAAATGTTATAAATTGCCCATTGCTGCTCCTCAGGCACTTGGAAAAGCAATGGTTAATTTACTCCCAATTGATACAACTGAAAAAATACAAACAGTAATGCCGATGCCATCTGAGAAAGATAGTTGGAATGATTTGCAAATTTTATTTGCTACTAAGAATGGAAATGTCAGACGAAACCAATTAAATGATTTTGTTAATATCAGGCAAAATGGTAAAATTGCAATGAAGTTACATAATAATGATGAATTAGTTTCTGTACTTCCATGTAATACAACTGATAATTTTTTCTTAGCTACAAGACTTGGTAAAGCTATAAGATGTGATATTAATGACGTTAGAATATTTGTTGGTCGTGATTCATCCGGTGTAAGAGGAATTAAACTTAAACCAAATGATTATGTTGTTTCAATGTCTATAGTTAATCCAGATATTAAACAATATGTTTTATCTGTCACGGAAAATGGTTTTGGTAAAAGGACTATAGTTGATGATTACAGAATCACTAATAGAGGTGGTCAAGGTGTTGCTAATATTGAATGTTCTGATCGAAATGGTCCAGTTGTATCTTCATATATAGTTTCTTCTGATGATGAGATCATGCTTGTAACAAACGTTGGAAAATTAATAAGGTTAAAGGTTCATGAGAATGATAGTAATTCTATAAGAGTAACTGGAAGAAAGACACAAGGGGTCAAACTATTTGATGTGTCAGAAGAAGAAAAAGTAGTATCTGTAGCATTACTTCTCGATAATGATGATGATGCAGAATAATTAATTAATCATTATGAATTTTGAATTATGAAAATTGGATTATACCCAGGAACATTTGATCCTTTAACAAACGGGCATTTAGACATAATAGTTAGATCATCTAAGTTATGTGATAAATTGATAGTAGCTGTTGCCAAAAACACATCAAAAAATCCACTTTTTTCAATTGATAAGAGAATAAAATTAATTAATGAAGCAATTAATGCTAATAATGTTGACAATAATTTAATATATGCTGAAGCATTTGATAATTTGTTGATAGATTTTGCAAAAACTAATAAAGTTTCAATTATTATTAGAGGCTTGAGGGTTGTTTCAGATTTTGATTATGAATTTCAAATGGCTGGAATGAATAAAAGGTTAAATACTGACATTGAAACTGTCTTTTTAATGGCTTCTGAGACAAATCAATTTATTGCTTCAAGATTTGTCAAAGAGGTTGCTTCTTTAGGTGGTGATGTTTCATCTTTTGTACCTGATAATGTTAATAATGAAATTATTAAAAAATTTAACTTGATAAAATAAATAATTTAAAATAATTTCAGATTATAAATGGGCCCGTAGCTCAGTTGGTAGAGCAACTGACTTTTAATCAGTGGGTCGCAGGTTCGAATCCTGCCGGGCTCACCATTTTTTTAATACAGATTAGTTAAATCAACTTTTTTTATAAAACTATATTTTCTACTAATTAATGATCTTGCTTGCTTAAGTTTAAATTTTAATTATAAATTAAATCTTATTATTTATTAATTTTTCGGGGAGTATTTATGAAATCGTTATTAATAAAATTTTTAGCAGCATCAGTAATTGTATTAGGCTCTATAAATTTTGTAGTTGCTGAAACAACTATGAGAATATCTCTGCAATTACCACTTAAATCGCATTTAGGACAAAATTTGTTACTTTTCAAAAAAGAGGTTGAAAGTAGATCAAATGGCGATATTAAAGTTGAAATTTATGATTCTGCACAACTTTACAAAGATAAAGAAGTGCCAGCAGCAGTTGGTTCTGGTTCAATTGAATCAGGAGTTGCTTCACTCACTAGATATGTCGGGGACATTCCTGCTGTAGATTTATTTTATCAACCTTTCTTATTAAATACAGATCAAAAAGTAAGAAAGGCTGTTTCAAAAGGATCCTCAATAAGAGGCCCTATAGATGATGCAATAAAGGACACAGGTTCAACCGTATTATGGTGGCAAGCATATGGAAATGCAATTATGCTTTCAAATGGCCAAGCTATTAAAAACCCATCTGACATGAAGGGAAAAAAAGTTAGAGTATTTGGAAAAACATTGGGTACATTTGTTAAAGCATCTGGTGGTGCTCCAACTTTAATTTCAGGTTCGGAACAATATCTTGCTTATCAAAGAGGTACTGTTGACGTGGGTATGACTGGAGTTTCTGGAGTAAAATCTAGAAAACTTTTTGAAGTCATGGATACGATAACAAAAACAAATCATGGTGTTATTGAATTTATTGTAGTAGCCAACACAAAGTGGTTTAATAGTTTATCTGCTAAACAAAAAGATGTGATTATAAAATCTGCTGAAATTGCTGAAAAAGATGTTCGAAATAATGTAGCTAAAATTGAACAGGAGGCATATGATTTAGCTAAATCTAAAGGCATGAAAATAGTAACACCAAGTAAATCAGATATTGACGCATTTAAAGCAGCTTCCAAGCCAGTTTATGATGATTATAAAAAGAATGCTGGATCACTCGGGGCGCAACTTTTAGATGCCGCATCAAAATTATAACTTTAAATAAGAGAGAGTTTTATACTCTCTCTTTTTTTACTTATGAATTATTTTGAAAAATTAATAGATTATGCAGCTTGGTTTTCTGCTTGGCTTTTTTGTTTAGCGGGGTTCATGCTTTCTTATGAAGTAATGGCGAGATATTTTTTTCTATCACCAACAATTTGGGCTGCAGAACTTAGTCAAATTTCATTAATTTATGGAACATTATTGGCTATGCCTTGGGCATTGAAGTCAAGAAAACACATACAAATAAACTTAGTAATAAATAAATTATCTAAACCTTACAAAAAAATTATAAATATATTAATGTTGACAATTTTAATAATTTTTTCCTTATATGTTATGATATTCGGCTTTGACATTTTTTATGATTCTTTCCATAGAGGAAGAACTACAGGAAGCTTACTTAATTTACCATCTTGGATAGCAGAATTATCAATTCCTTTTTGTTTTTTATTATTACTAATACAATCTTTTTTAGAAATAATAAAACTTTTAAAAAATATAGAGCCACCAGAAAGTAATCACTAAAATGACTATTTTAATCGTATTATCATTAATGTTTATATTATTGTTATCTGGTTTACCTGTTTCTTTTTCTTTAGGTTTTCTTGGTCTTGCAATGTTAATTTTTGGTGGATTTTCTCCATTAATGGCACCTCAAGCAATTTTATCTACATTAGACGGCTTTATATTGCTTGCTGTTCCTCTTTTTTTGTTAATGAGTAACGTTCTTTTAAAGGGTGGTTGCGGGAAAGATTTATTTAATGCTGTTCAAGCTTGGGTAGGGCATTGGCCCGGAGGTTTAGCTGTAGCTACTATAATATCCTGTGGAATTTTTTCTGCAATATCAGGCGTTTCTGTTGCAACTGCAGCAACAATAGGGGTTGTTGCAATCCCTGAAATGATTAAAAGGGGATACAATAAAAATTTTGTTTATGGACTTTTGGCAGCTGGTGGAACTTTAGGAATTTTAATACCACCAAGTTTACCAATGATTGTTTATGGTTTTATCACAGAGGAATCGGTAATAGCTTTATTTCTTGCTGGTATAGGCCCAGGAATTTTTTTAATCTCTTTATTTATTATCTATTCAATAATTTACTCAAAATTTTTTGGTGGCTTTAAAAAATTAGATCCTAGTTCATGGGAAACGAAAAAGAATACTTCTAAAAAAGTTATACCTACAATTATACTTGCTTTTTTAATACTTGGTGGAATTTATACTGGTGTTTTCACACCAACGGAAGCAGCGGCTGTTGGTTTTTTTCTATCACTGATAATTACTGTTCTTATTTTGAAAACATTAACTTGGAATGATTTTAAAGACGCAGTTTTTGAATCCATGGTTACAACAGCAGCCATCTTAATCATAGTAGCGTGTGCAAAGACTTTTGGTAAAGCAATTGCACTCTATAGGATTCCTCAGGATATTTCTTATTTCATAAGTTCAAATATAGATACAAAAGCTTTTTTTATGATTGTTGTTTGTTTAATTTTAGTTGCAATGGGACTAGTTTTTGAAACTTTGTCAATGGTTATTATAATGGTTCCTGTTTTATTACCAGCTGCAATGGCAATGGGCGTGGATCCTATATGGTTTGGAATATTTATGGTAATTATGGTTGAATGTGCTCTTATAACCCCTCCAGTTGGCCTAAATCTTTACGTGATACAATCAGTAGCAAAAACACAATTAGGAGAGGTTGCAAAAGGTGTATTTCCATTTTTAATAATGATGATATTTACAGTTTTTATAATGTATATTTGGACTGATTTAGCTTTATACATTCCTTTTAAACTCTAATAGAGGTGTCGAAATGAAACAAAAAAAATCAAAAATTTTAAGAGATTTATTAAAAAATAATAATTTTTTACCTGTGCCATCTTGTTTTGATGCTCTTTCTGCCAAGTTAATTGAGCAAGTTGGTTTTAAATTAATGTTTATGTCAGGTTTTGCAGCATCTGCATCTAGAATTGGTCAACCAGATTTAGGTGTAATGACACTAACAGAAGTTTTAGATCAATTAAATAGTATTACAGACGCCTCAACTATACCTCTTATTGGTGACGGTGATACTGGATACGGCAATGCTATGAATGTTATCAGAACTGTGAAGAGTTTTGCCAAAATTGATTGTGCGGGTGTATTAATTGAGGATCAATTATCTCCAAAAAGATGTGGTCACACTCCGGGGAAAGATGTTGTTTCAAGAGATGAAGCTTTTGATAGGATAAAAGCATCAGTTGATGCCAGAGAGGAAAATGATATTTTAATTATGGCTAGAACTGATGCTAATCATACTCACGGAATAAAAGAAGCTATTGAAAGAGCTCAAAAATTTTATGAACTAGGCGCAGATATTTTATTTGTAGAGGCTCCAAAGTCAGAAGATGAAATGAGACTTGTTTGCAAGGAAGTCCCAGGTTATAAAATTGCAAATATTGTTGAGGGCGGATTAACTCCAAATCTAAGTATGAAAGAATTAGAGGGTATAGGTTATAATTTAGCAGTTTACCCCTTAACAGCATTAAGCTCAGCTATGAAAGCTATGGTTGACAGTTTAACTAAACTTAAAACTGATTCTGATAGGTCTAATAATTTAATGAGCTTTGAAGAATTAAGAAAAAGAGTTGGTTTTGATGATTATTACGAGACTTCTTCTAAATATGAAACTTCAAAAAGATAAATAAAACATGAGGAAAAAAATTAAGTCCCCATGCGTTCATGTCTGTAAACTTAAAAATGACGTTTGTATTGGCTGTGGTAGAACAAGTTATCAAATTAGTAATTGGTCAAAGTTTAGATCAAAAAAAAGAGACCAAATCATGCAACAACTAAAAAGTAAGAGTTATTCGCTAAACTTATAACCTGTACCAAATTTTTCTATAAAACCAAATTTTGGTGCTAGCATATGACCACCTGAACACATTAATTTATCTGTACTAACCATATCAAAAAGCATTTTTCTTGTTTTAAGACCTTGTTCCATGTCAACGTCAAATAATAAAGATATATTTGGATTTTCTAATTGTATATTTGGAACATGTAAAATATCACCTAAATTAATGAAGCTTTCATTTGAATCATCTATTCGAAAACCTGAATGTCCTGGCGTATGTCCTGGTAAATCCACAGTATGAACGTTTTTTATAATTTCATCTTCGTTAGATATAGGTATAATTTTTCCATCATATGCTTTTAGAAGTGATTTTGCTAAATCCGCAAAGCCTTTACCATTAATGTCAATATCTTGAAAATTATCTTTGTTCCAAAAATCTATTTCTTTTTCTGGTATTTTTACTGAAGCATTAACAAAGACTGGGTTTCCATCTTCATTTATTGCACCTCCAACATGATCTGGATGTAAATGAGTGAAAAATAAATCAGTAATTTCTTCAGGCTTAGTACCTGCTTTTTCTAACTGTTTAGGAAGAAAACCACAAGTGGGGCCAAAAATATCTCTACAACCAGCATCTACTAAAAGCTTTTGATCGTTCTGTTCTACTAGAAAAGTATTTATGTTACTCAATACTAAATCACTTTCTGCATTATCAGTTAAAGTTTTTTCTAACTCTGGGCTTATATTTTTAAGTACTTCTTTTGGTAAATTTAAATAACCATCTTCCAGAACAGTAACTTTTACATTTCCAATTTTTACATTATTTAAATCACTCATTGTTTTCCCTCTAAATAATTGATTTTGCTATATACATATATTCTAAAATTAAAGTAAAATTACCTTTAATACAATAGACTTATCTACTGATATTTAAAATTTTTACAATCTGGTCAAGACCATCTGTTAGAGCAGCTGGCCCTGGCTGTAAAATTAAAGGAGATTTTATTTCATAAATTTTATCATACTTAATAGCATTTACTTTATTCCAGCCTTTTCTATTTCTTATTTGATCAAAGTTAACTTTTTTACCACACCAGGATCCTATTATTATATCTGGATTTCCTTTTATAACATCTTTTTCAGATATAATTCTATCTTTAGCAAGTTCATTAAATGATTTTTTATAAAAAATATCTTCTCCACCTGCTATGTTAATTAATTCTGAAACCCATTTTAAACCGGTTATTAGAGGATCATTCCATTCTTCAAAATAAACTTTTAACTTACTGTAATTATTATATTTATTTTCTATTTGATAAATATTATTTTTTAATTTTGATATTAAATTTATTCCTTTTTGTTTTATGTCTAACAAATTAGAGATAGTTTGTATCATATTAAAAATGCCTTCAATATCTCTTTGGTTAAAACATAGAACGCTTTGTCCTTTTTTAATCAAATTGGAAACAATTTCTGATTGAATATCAGAGAATGCCAATATAAGATCAGGTTTTAAATCAATAATTTTATCTATATTAGCTGATATAAAACTTGATATTCTTGGTTTCTCATTTCTTACTTTTTTAGGTCTTGTAGCATAGCCAGTTACTCCAACTATTCTTTTTTCTTCCCCCAGTAAATAAATTGTTTCTACTGTTTCTTCAGTTAGGCAAACTATTCGCTCTGGAGGAAATTTTTTCATATAAAATTTAAGATTTAATTTTTTTTAAAATTTTTGCTATCTCTATGCCCATTTCAGGATTTCCAAAAAAGGGTGCATTCTCGCACGCCTCAATTAAAAACTTTAAATCTTTAGTTTGCTGATATTTATTCCATAGATTTTTCATATATATTTCTTTGTTCATAACAGTACTTTACAAATTTTTTCATTTAAAAACTAATAATATTAATTAAAATAAATCTATTTAAAAAAAGTACAAACATGACATATTTTCAATTTGATAAATTAATGCAGGGTAACCCAGTAGATATAAGTCACCAAGTTACATTGGAAAACTGGAGAAAATATCCCTTTACCAAATGGTCCTTTGTAAATGTTAGAAACATAATACCTACGGCAAAAATACAAACTTGCAATAATCAAGCACCAAATTTTGATAAGAAATACCAAAATCTTTTACAGCTTCAAATTAATCATAATGGGAAGACTAAATATTTGTCAGAAGTATTAAAACTTTGTGATACTGATGCTTTTTTGGTTATGTCAAAGGGAACATTAATATTTGAATACTTTGATCAATTTACTGACTATTTTACTCCCCATATTGTTTTTTCTATTTCTAAATCAATCACTTCACTACTTCTTGGAATTTTATCTAGAGAAATTAATTTAGATTTAAACACTAAAATTTCAAAAATAATTCCTGAAACTAAAGGTTCAGCATATGAAAACGCAACAGTTAGAAATGTTTTAGATATGAATGTTTCCTCAGGCTTTATTGAAGATTATACCGGCAAAGCTGAAATATTTAAAAAATATAGATCTTGTACAGGCTGGGATTTAATTGATGGTTCAATAAAAGATTTACCTCAAGGAATGTATGATTTTTTATCTAACTTACCATCTTCTGATTTATCTCATGGTACAAAATATCATTATTCATCACCTCACAGTGATTTGTTAGGATGGGTCATTGAAAGATTAACCAATAATAAATATTACAACGTTTTATCAAAATTACTTTTTATTCCCTCACAATTACAATTTTCCTCAAATGTAACATTAGATAGGTTAGGTGCCTCAAGATCTGCAGGAGGAATAAGTATTTCTCCATATGATTTATTAGCCCTAGCTGAATTAACAAGATGTGAAGGCTCTAACAATAATGGAAACATTATTCCTGAATCATGGATACAAGACTTTGTAAATCCAAGAGATAATTCATGTTATTTAGCTCAAGACAATTTAGAGAGGTTCCCTAAAGGAAATTATAGATCAAAATGGTATCAAACTGGTTTTGGTAAAAATCAATTTTGCGCAATAGGTATACATGGTCAAAATATATGGGTTAACCCTAAAAAAGAATTGACGATTATAAGGATGTCTTCAGCATCAGATCCAATTAACATAAAAACTGAAGAATTAATGTTCTCTGTTTTTGAAGAGATAGGTAATTATTTATAATTTTTTGAATTAGAATTAAAAAATTAATTACAGCTTGAACAAGTGCCAGATATTTCTATGGTATGATTCTTATATGTACTTCCAAATCTTTCGCAAGTTTTATTTAACTGGTCTGTAATTTCTTGATCTTCAAGTTCAATGATATTTTCACAATTATCGCAAATTAAAAAAAATGTAGAATTTTGATTTGAACAATTAATTTTACTGCAGGCTACGAATGCATTTTTACTTTCAATTTTATGAACCTTACCTAATTCAATTAATTTATCTAATGCTCTATAAACTTGAGTAGGGGACTTAATTCCTAATTTTTGTGTTTCAAAAAGAATATTATATGCCTTTAAAGGTTTATCAGATGCCTGTAAAAGTTTGTGTACTGTTTCCTGATTAAATGACAATTCTAACATAACTTCAAAATATCAAATTTTTGATTTTTGTACAATAGTCATTCCTTTTTTTAAAAATAAGGAGATAATGAAAAGCATTAATGAAGCAACTATAATACTTGGTCCTGAAGGAGTATTTAATTCTAAAGAACAAAATAAACCTATTACGACAGATAAAATGCCACCAATGATTGAAAAAAACATCATTTGAATTGGGCTTGTGCTAAAGTTTCTAGACATGGCAGGCGGTATTAATAGCAAACCTGTAATTAATAAAACACCAATCATTTTGATAGATATGGCAATAATACCAGCCAAAATTACAGTGAATATATAATTTGAAATTTCTGGATTCATTCCCTCAGCTTTTGCCAAGTCATAACTTACTGTAGCAGCGAATAAACTTTTCCAGATATAAAATAATACTAAAAGAATTAAACTTCCTCCAAGCCAAATAATGATAATATCATTTGTTGTTACTGAAAGAATGTCACCGAGTAATAGTCCAATTAAGTCAAAACGTATTGTTGTAAGTATTGCAATGAAAACAAGGCCAATTGCGAGCGAAGAATGAGCAAGCAAACCTAACAGAGCGTCACCAGCTAATTTAGTTTTCTTTTGTAATACTATGAGAAGTAAGGCAATAATCCCAGAAATTACAAAAACTGATAAGGATAAATCAATATTTAGAACAAAACCTATTGTTACTCCTAACAAACCTGAATGAGCAAGAGTATCACCAAAGTAAGCTAATTTTCTCCATATAACAAAACATCCTAGTGGTCCGGCAACAATTGCTATACCAATTCCAGCAACAAGAGCTCTTGTAAAAAAATCATCAAAGATCATTTCGAAATACTTCCATCTTCATTGTGAGTGTGATTGTGATCATGTCTATACAATGAAATTGCTGAAGCTGCAGTTTCACCAAATAATTCAATATAGGCTGGATTTTTTGCTACGTCGTTTGGTGTTCCAGAGCAACAAACATGACCATTTAAACAAATAACGTGGTCTGTTGATGACATAACAAAATGAATATCGTGCGATATGAGTAATATACCACATTTAAGTTTATCAGATATTTCTTTAATCAAATTGTATAATTTTATCTCACCATTAAAATCAACACCTTGAACAGGTTCATCTAAGATTAGTAATTCTGGTTTTTTTGCAATTGCTCTTGCGATCATAACTCTCTGAAATTCTCCACCTGATAAATTTAACAAATTATTATAAATTAGGTGATCAACACCTGTTAATTCTAAGCTTTCTATTATTTTTGATTTATTGAGTTTCGAGGTAATGTTCATGAAATCTATTACCCTTAGTGGAATAGCCCAATCTATATTAATTTTCTGAGGGACATATGAAATTTGTTTTGTATTTAAACTTACACTTCCTTCGTCAGGTTGAAGTATATCTAAAATTAATTTACCTGTAGTTGTTTTTCCAGATCCATTTGGACCTATTAACGTTACAATTTCTTGTTTATTTATTTCTAATGAAACACCTTTAACTAGCCATTTTTCATCTCTATAAAAACCTGCGTTATTTAATTTTACTAAAGGTTTATTTTTTTTCATTTTAATGTTGCTATAATAATTTTAATGATGTAACAATATAACATTACATGTTTTAAAGTAAACAGTATTTTAACAAGTTCAAAATATAATAAGAGGGTAAATTATGTTTAAGTCAAACAAAATTAAAATTTTTTTTAAATATTTAATTCTATCAATAATTCCAATTAGTTTTATTACTGGAGTTAATGCTGAAATTAAAGTTGTAACAACGATACAGCCACTACACTCTCTTATATCAAATGTAATGGGAAATAAAGGTAAGTTAGATCTTATTTTAGAAGGAACAGCATCCCCACATAGTTTTACTTTAAAACCTTCACATGCAAAAATGCTTGAAAATGCAGATGTGATTTTCTGGATTGATAAAGATTTAGAAAGTTTTATAGAAAAACCACTTAAATCAATACCAAAAAAAGCTAAGGTTGTTCATTTAATGGACATAAGTGGTTTGGAAATACACAAATTTCGAGAAAAAAATATCTATGGTGGTCATGATGATCATGACAAGCACGGTCATAAAGAAGATAAGCATGATGATCATGACAAGCATGGTCATAAAGAAGATAAGCATGATGATCATGACAAGCACGGTCATAAAGAAGATAAGCATGATGATCATGACCACGGTCATGCTCATGCTCATGGTGAGTTTGACGTGCATATATGGTTGGATCCAAATAATGCAAAAGTTATAGTTAAAGAAGTTGCTAATCAATTAGCTACTTTAGATTCAAAAAATTCAGATTTTTATAAAAAGAATGCTAAAAAAACACTAAACAAACTTGATAATCTAATAAATAAAATTGATAAATCTATAAACAAAAAAGCAAGCTTTGTAACATTTCATGACGCTTATCAATATTTTGAAAAAAGATTTGGTATTGAGGCATTAGGAGCACTTACTATCAATACTGATATTCAACCTGGTGCAAAGCAAATTGAAGAGATACAACACCTTGTTGAAGATAAGAATATAAAATGTATATTTTCTGAACCACAGTTTAATCCAAAACTTATAAATATGATTGCCAAAAGCTCAGGATCTAAAACCGGTATATTAGATCCTCTTGGTTCATCTTATAAACCTGGGAATGATTTATATTTTAATTTGATAAATGATTTATATGAAAATCTAAATAAGTGTTAGTATTTTGACACTTAGCAAATAATTGCAAGATCATTTCAAACAAAAAATAATTTAATAAAATTTATTTAGGATCTTTTAAAATGCGTTATCTAATTATTATAATTTTTATATTATTTTCTTTCAATTCATTTTCATCAGGCGATCACAAACATGATCATGACCATAAAGAAAAAAAGGTTATGAAAAAAAAACATGACCATGATAAGCATGACCACGATAAGCATGACCACGATAAAAAAGGTTCTTTAGATGCACATGTTCATGGACTGAGTATAATCAATGTAGTTCAAGAAAAAAATAAAGTTCTTTTTGATATTGAAATGCCTGGTTTTGATACAGTTGGATTTGAATATAAAGCTAAGTCACAAAAAGATAAAGATTTAGTCAAAAATGCTTTAAATATGTTAAAGAATCCAGCTAATTTATTTTCCATACCATCCACAGCAAATTGCAAAATGTCAAATAACACATCAACAATTTTAGAAGAAAAAAATCATACTGAGTTTAGAGCTAAATATGAATACAATTGTTCAAATATAACAGAGTTTTCTTCTATAACTTTTAATATTTTTGATAATTTCAAAAATAGTAAAGATTTAGAATTCAATGTTATTGGAAAAAAATCCACTACAAAACATAAAATAAATAAATTTACAAAAAAACTAAGTTTGTATAACTTTTCTAATTAATGAATTCAAAGAATCTTATAGAGATTAAAAATTTAGAATTTTATTGGAATAATCAAGATGAATTTAAGATTCAAATAAATGATTTTTCAATCCAAACTAATGAAAAAAAACTTATATTAGGTAAAAGTGGCATTGGTAAATCAACTTTTCTCAATCTAATTTGCGGTATGATTTCTGCAAGAGCAGGAGATATTTACATTTTATCTCAAAATTTAAGTTCTCTTAAAGCTTGGGAATTGGATAAATTTAGATCTGAGAATATTGGTGTTATATTCCAAGAATTTAATTTACTAGATCATTTGTCACCTTTAAATAATATTTTATTACCATGTTATTTTACAAATAAAGATTTAAATAAATCTAAAGAAAGAGCGTATTTATTCGGGAAAAAACTAAATTTAAACAATGACTTATTAACAAAATCGAATTCTAAAGATTTGTCTACAGGACAAAAACAAAGAATTTCCATAATAAGGTCAATAATTAATAAACCGAAAATTATATTAGCAGATGAACCAACTTCATCTTTAGATTTTGATAATAAAAATTCTTTTTTAAATTTACTTTTTGAAATTTGTAATGAAGAAAAAATTTCATTGCTGATGGTATCTCATGATTTAAATCTTAAGAATAAATTTAAAGATGTAATAGCATTTGAAAGTTTTTTTAAACTATGAAAGTTCTATTATCTTTAGCTTTTTATTCTCTTATAAGCAGAAAAGTTTCTGTTTTTTTAACTATTTTATGTGTTTCTCTTTCTATAATTCTTTTCTCATCAATTGATAATTTTAGAAAAAGTTCAAAAAAAACATTCTTTTCAAATGCAAAATCAGGTGATTTAATAATCTCTTCAAGGTCTGGAGAGATAGAAGCTTTATTATATTTAATTTTTCAAATTGGAACACCAACTAATAATATTAGATGGAAATCTTTTAAAGATGTTCAAAATCATCCTGATGTAAAATGGGCAATTCCAATTTCACTAGGTGATAGTCATAAACAGTATAGAGTGTTAGGAACATCGTCTGATTATTTCAAAAAAATACAAATAAAAAATAAAAAGTTAGAATTTTATAAAGGTGAACATTTCAAAGATATTTTTGATGTTGTTATCGGTTATGATGTAGCTAAAACGCTAAATTATAAATTAAATGATAAAATCATAGTCGCTCATGGAGTATCATCTCAAGATTTTCATGATGAGTTTCCATTTAGAATAAATGGCATATTAAAAAAATCGGGATCGAATATTGATAAGTTAATTTTTGTTAGTTTACAAGCATTAGAAGCAATTCATAAAGATTGGCAAGGTGGATTTAAATTACCAAATGTAAAACATAATCCAACATCATTTAATGAAAGTGATTTAGTTCCAAAGGAAATTACAGGTGCTATAATAAAATTAAATTCAAAGATAAAAATATTTCAATTTAAAAGAGATTTGCTTAAATATAAAAGCGAACCTATTCAAGCTATTATACCTGGCTTAACATTAACAAAATTATGGCAAATAGTGTCGTTTGTAGAACAGATACTTTTTTTAATATGTTATCTTGTTATTTTTATAACCTTACTTGGGATGGCTGCTTCAATTTATACAAATGTAAACCAAAGAAATAAAGAAATTGCTTTGTTGAGAGTTGTAGGGGCTTCTCCAAGGTCAATTTTTTCAATTTTGATATTAGAGGGAATTATGATTTCTCTGACAAGTATATTAATATCTATATTATTAATGCTCCTTTTAAACATTATTTTAAATCCTATATTAGATACAGAGTATGGTATTTATTTAGAATATAATTTTTTATCTACCTATAATATAATTTTTTACTGTTCAGTGGTATTGATATCAATACTAGTAGGTTTAATTCCAGCTTATAGAGGATATAAAAAATCGCTGAATTCTGGAATTTGATATATTTAAAAGTTAAAGGATATGATTAAAAGATTTTTTTGTTTTTTCTTAATATTTTTTTTTCTTATAAGTAACTGTTTTGCTAAAGAAAATTTTATCTTAAATTGGGATAAATTAATTCCTGTAAATGCTTATGACTTTGTTCCGGAAACAGGGATAACATTTGAAATGTGGGATGATAAAAATTTTGTAAAAAAATTAAATGAAGCAGGACTTAAATTTAATAAAAAAATTATAGGTAAAAGTATCAAGCTATATGGTTTTATGGTTCCTTTAGAAATGGATTATCACGAAGATTTAATCGTTAATGAATTTCTTCTTGTTCCAAGCGCAGGAATGTGTATACATGCCCCACCGCCGCCTCCAAACCAAATGGTTATGATTAAACTTGATAAACCTAAAAAAGCTAGATTTATGTATCAACCTATTTATGTAGAGGGTATATTAAAAAATACACCTCCAGTAAAGGATACTTTTGATAGTATTTATGAAATAAGCACAAACAAGATTATAGACATTGATAATGATCAATTTATAAAGCACTTTGAAGAAAGCCAAAAATGATTTTATATTTAATTTTCTTATTTATATTATTTATAGCTCCAATAATTTGGTATAATTATATATTTAAAAAAAATGATAAAGTATTAATAAATATGCCTTTTACTGGCTTTGAATTTGGTCGAGAATTACTTCAAGAACATAATCTTAATGACGTTCAAATAGAAGGAACTAAACTCGGAGATCATTATGACTTAATAAATAAAAAAGTCATGGTCTTAGAGGATAGACTTGGGAAAAAAAGTTTAACTTCTATCACTATAATATGTCATGAGATTGCTCATGCAATACAACATAAAGAAAATTATAAACCATTAAAAAGAAGAAATGTCATCATCAGGAATACTTCATGGATAACACAATTAGGTAGTGGTATTTTATTGATTGGATTTCCTATAATTTTTGCGACAGGTTCTTATGGATTTATAAAAATATGTTTGGCCATAGCTGCTTTTTCTTTATTAATTAGTGCTTTAATACATATAATTACTCTTGATGTTGAAATTGATGCAAGTTTTAATAAAGCATATCCAATTATTAAACAAAAAGTACCAGCTGAGTATCATGAAGCCTGTCGATCCATTCTTTTAGCTGCAGCTTTAACTTATGTAATAGGGGTTTTTAGAAGTTTCTTCTCCTTAAGGTTTATTTGGTTATTAATTACCCGAATGAGATAAGAAATCTAACTATTTTATGGATTTAATAAAGCCATTAAGATGATATGAAAATAATTCTGGATCCTCTAATGGGATTAAATGACCACATTCTGGAACTTCAATTCTTCTAACATTATTAATTTTTTGAATTAATTCGTTTATGTCCTCAGGAATTCTAAATACTTTATCATAATGTCCCGTCATAACCATTGTTGGTATATCAATTTTACTCCAATCAAAGTTCCAATTTGCAGTAAAACCCCCATGCATTAATTTAGAAATACCATTAAAATCATCTAAGCCTAAATAATTTTCGTATTTTAGTGAGGTGTCTTTTAACTGGTCTAAAAATTTTGGTGAAGCCATTACTGGCATTACCATATCTAAAATAAGAGGTGTACCTGCTAGCTTAACTGCGTTAACCATAGCATTATTAATCCAATTTAACCTTTCTGAGGGTTTTCTAAGTGTATTTATTAAAACTAAACCTTTGGCTTCAATTCCTTTTTCTAAAGTCATTGCAGCGTAAAGTCCACCAATAGAAAGACCAACTAAAATTATGTTTTTTGGTTTAATTTGATTAATTAATTGAATCAAATCTGAAACGATTAAATTGGAATCAAGATTTAGTTTGACATCAAATTTACTCTTTGCTTGTCCTCTAAAATTATAAACTAAATAGCCATCATTATTTTTAATCAAGTTTTCACTGATTAAACCTTTCCATGCTGATGTGTCACCAGTTAATGCATTTACAAAAACACAAGTATAACCATCTTCAGTAGGTTCTTCATACTCGTAATAAATTTCATTATTATTATCAAGTTTTAAAATTGACATTATTTACTTTCAATATTCATATTTTAAAAATAATTAAAATTTTTAATAAAATCTATAAATTATTTTTTGTTTATTTTAGTGTGATTAAATTTTATTTTGTAATAAATATTACTGGCTCATAACTAACCCACCATTTGGTGAAATTGTCTGTCCTGTCATAAATTTAGCTTCATCTGAAGCTAAATATACTGCGGCCCATCCGATATCTTCTGCAACTCCAAATTTTTTCATAGGTGTTTGGCTTTTTACTAAATCCTTTACGTATCCTAAATTTTTAGTCATATCAGTATCAATATAACCTGGCGCTATCGCATTAACTCTTATATTTCTGCTAGCTACCTCCCTAGCCAAAGCCCTCGTATATGCAAGAATTCCTCCTTTTGCAGCAGAATAGTGTGGTGATGAAGGTCCGCCAGTTGTCCCTAATACTGATCCCATATTTATAATGGAGCCTGAATTGTATTTATTCATTATTTTTAATGCTTCTCTAGTACAGAAAAAAGTTCCAGATAAATGCGTGTTTATCATTTTAAACCAGTCAAAGTCACTCATGTTTACCGTTACATCGAAATGAGTATTAATTGTTTTATTCTTAGAATACTCTTTTATTTGTGCTTTGTTTACTCTATTTCTTTCTTCAATTATGTCTTGTCTATTTTCAAAACCATTGATTCCAGCATTATTAACTAATATATCTATTTTATCATACAATTTATTGATATTATTAAATATATCTAGGACTTGTTTTGAATTAGACACATCTAATTCGAAAGATTTTCCCTTTAAATTTTTTGCAACTTTATTAGCCTCTGAGGATAAAATATCACAAATAATTATTTCACATCCTTCTTCATGAAACTTTTTAGCAATTGATAACCCTAAACCTTTAGCAGCCCCAGTTATAACAGCTATTTTACCATTCAATCGATTAGACATTACAAAATAATTTAAATTAATTTATATTAGAATGAAATAGATTTTTTTAAAGAGGGTTTAATGAAAGAAAATCTTGATTTAGGTTTAAAAGATAAAGTTGCCATTGTTGCAGGTGGGGGGTCTAATGGTGATGGCATAGGAAATGGCAGAGCAGCATCCATATTACTTGCAGAGGCAGGGGCAAAGGTTCTTGTCGTAGATTTAAATAAAAAATTTGCTCAAAATACAGTTGATTTAATTAAAAACAATGGAGGTAATGCTTTTGCATTAAGTGCTGATTTAACTAGTTCTATAGAATGTAAAAAAGTAATTAGAGAAGTTATTAAAAAATGGAACAGACTTGATATTTTGGATAACAACATAGGTATAGCAAGCAATACATCTGTTGTTAATGAAAATGAAAAATATTGGGATAAGGTTATGAATATTAATCTTAAACCAATGTTTTTAATGTCTAAATATTCTATTCCAGAAATGATTAATTCAGGTAATGGTGGCGTAATTATTAATATTTCATCAATTTCTGCAACTAGACCCAAGGGTTACACATCTTATTCAGCTTCAAAAGGCGCAGTAATCTCTCTTACTAAAGCAATGGCAGTTGATCATGGTACTGATGGCATTAGAGTTAACTGCATTTTACCAGGACCTGTTTATACTCCTATGGTTTATCAAGATGGCATGTCAGATGAATTAAGAAAAATACGAAAAGATGCTTCACTTTTAAATGTTGAGGGAGATGGCTTTGATATTGGGAAAGCAGTAGTTTATTTATCATCTAATTGGGCAAAATATATCACAGGACAAACACTTGTAGTTGATGGAGGATGTTCTTTATCTTATAAATCACGAGGATGATATTAATTACATTTAGAAATTCACAACCTCTAGATTATTTTTTTTTGACTTGTCATAACCTCTTGCAAGATAGATTTTTCTATTTGAGTATTTTGAAACATTTAAATTATTATATTTTTCTTTAGCCAAATTATGATCAAAAACACTTGTTGTAGGCATAAATCTCATTGTCATGCCTCTTCTAGATTTTGATGATAAATTAGCATCAGATCCATGGACTAAGTATACATCATGCAATGAAATTTGACCTCTTTTTAATATTAAATTAACTGATTCTTTTTCATTAAATTCTGATTTTAATAATTCTTGGTGTAATGTTAGATTTTTATCTTCATTAAACTCATGTTGTTTTAGATTTTTATCTCTATGTGAGCCTCTAATAAATTTTAAACATCCATTCTCTTCATTAGCATCGTCAACAGCTAACCAAACAGTACATGTTGCTAACGGTCTGATTGGCCAATATTGACCATCTTGATGCCAAGGTGTTGCATGTCCATTGTATGCTGGCTTTGCAAAAAAACTGGAGTTCCATAATGCAAAATTATTACCAATTAATTGCTCAACATAATTTAAAATTTTTTCATTAAAACAATACCTTAAGAACTTTTCTTCATATTCAAGAACAGCAGGACAATAGTTTAAAAAATGTGGAAAATTTTTAATCAATTTATCATGTAATTTTTCTATTTCTAAAAGATCATTTTCAGGCATTTGAAATTCTGGAATGATATAACCATCTTCATAATATCTTTTTATTTCTTCTTTATTTAACATAAATTCATACTTTAAAATTAAATCGGTTTGTCACCTTTTATTGTAACTCTCCGTCCTTTTCTTTCATTTGGCCAATAATCCCATATAGCTCTATGCATGGTACATCTATTATCCCAAAATGCCATATCGTTTTTATTCCATCTGTATCTAATTTGAAAATTGACATGCTCACAATGATTAAATAAAAATTCTAATATTGATGAACTTTCATATTTGCTCATTCCTTCAATTCCAGTTGTAAACGTCCTATTTACATAGATCGCTTTTTTACCTGTAATAGGGTGTGTTCGAATTAAAGGATGTTTTGCTGCAGGTGTTTTAATGTCATCCTTATTTACTCCTCTGTCATCATATCTCCCTTTATAAAGATGCTCTGACTCATGAATTGCAATTAAACCATCTAATAAGGTTTTATATTTATTACTTAACTCATTATAAGCTTCATACATGTTAGAAAACATAGTATCTCCACCTGTTTCAGGGAGAATGTGTAATTGTAACATTGTTCCAAGTGGTGGTGTAATATCACATGATACATCAGAATGCCAAAATTCACCATTGGCAACTTTACTATCTTTATGTGCATGAATTTCAAAAATCTCTGGATATCCATTCATTGATGGGGCGGCTGGATGCATGTGTAATTCACCAAATAATTTACCAAATTTTAAGTGCAACTCAGGGGAAATCTCATTTTGATTTTGAAAAAATAATACTTGATATTCTAAAAAAGCTTTTTCAATATCTTTAAATTGATCATCATTAACTCCTTTAGATAAGTCGACATCAGTTATAATTGCTCCTAAATTTGGAGAAAATTTTTGAATTTTTATACCTGAAATAGTTTTTATCATATTCATAATATTTTATAATGTTATTATATCAAAAACTTCAATGTTTTTAACTTTAAATTTTACAATAAGTATATATGAGTAATTTTGACATCATAAAAAAGAAAATAAAATTAATTATTTTTGATCAATATGGAACTATTGTTGACATTCAAAAAGGGTTAACAGAAGCTGTTATACCTTTTTTGAAGAACAAAAAATGGGAAGGTGATCCTAACCGTTTTGTGACTTGGTGGCGTAGAACACATTTTGAAAATTCAATGATTGATGCATTAAGTAAAAACAACCATACAAATTATCGTACAATTGGTCAAAACGCTGTCTCTTACGTAATGGATAGATGTGGTATTAATTATACAAAAAAAGAAGTCGAATGGCTAATTGAGCAAATTGAAGTTTTAAAACCCTTTCCAGACGTTATCTTGTCTTTAAACAAGTTAAGAGAAAATGATCTTAAACTTGGAATACTTTCAAATGGCGATCAGGATATGTTAGAAAATGCAAAACAATTCATTGGTTTTGATATGGATTTTACAATTTCTGTTCAAGAAGCAGGTTATTTTAAACCACATTGGAAAACATATAGATTAGTCGAGCTAAAGACTAGAATTGATAAGAAGAATTGTTTGTTTGTAGCCAATCATGCTTTTGATTGTATAGGCGCAAAATCTTTTGGAATGCACACAGCATTTATAGACAGAAGAAAAAGACCTTTTGGTCACACGCCATTTCAGCCAGATATTATTGTAAAGGATTTTACTGAATTATCTAATGTGCTTGATAATAATGTGGGATAATTTACTTAATCTCATAATTATCCCACAAAACCTTATTATATAGGGAAGGAAACTCACATTAACCCAGATTTATTAAGTTTTCATGATTTATATTTATTTTAGAAAAAAAAATAATTAAATGCATAATATATAGACTTAATTGTTGATTATGATTATCAATTAAACAATTTGATTTAAACTTTGTTAATATAGTTATAATTAATCTGTTTTAAATACGTAATTTCTTTTGTATATGGAGTTATTTATGGAAATTATTGCACTTTTCTCATGTATATTATTAATTGTTCATATTTTTTGTCCAGTTTTAATAGGGTTGTTTACAACAAAGGATATCTCTATAGACTATTTATTTTCATCCAGAGACAAAGAAATAACATATTCATCTTATTTTGATAGATCAAATAGAGCATTTAAAAATTTATTAGAAACACTTCCAATATTTATTATTTTATTTTTCTTATCCGTTTTTAATCAAGTAGATAATTTTAATTTAGCTTTACTGTGGATTTTAGTAAGATTGATATATATTCCAATTTATATTTTAGGTCTTAAATATTTTAGAACTTTCATTTGGATAATAAGTTTTTTAATCTTAATTTTAATGGGCATTAAATTTATTTAAAAATTAAATATCTTGTCTTTGTCCAAGCCAGACTTCCTGTGCTTGTTCTTTGATAATTTTAACCCTTTCTAAAACTTCATCATTAGTTATTGAACTAACAGGATGATCTATAACTACTGGTTTTAAATCAGGCATCCCTATAGCTACTCTTGTTAATTTTGTTTCATTTACAAATTCTGTAGTAATTACTGGTGCAGAAGGAATACCTCTATCTTCTAATGCGACCGCATCTCTAATACAACTTGAACAACAAGAACCACAATCACCGATTGCAGTTAAAACAATATCATTATCATTAACAATTTCTTCTATCATTTCAATAGTTGCATCTGTAGAAAATCCATGCTTTTTTACATAATAATTTACTTTTGAAAATTTTATATCTTGAGATAAAGCACTTGCTGATCCACGTAAAATTTTATTTGCATTCCACTTAGAGTTGTCAAGAATAGCTAGTCTTAAACCTTCAAGCGTATTTTTTCTGTTTGATAAACTTCTTTTTTCTAAGAGAATGTCTCCTCTAGGGTCATAAATTTTAAATATATTTTTGTTATTATTCACTGTAACTCCTATACTTCACATAATCCATCATCACAATTTTTATTGCTTAACTGGTTACTATCGTCAATTGGTTTTAAAACAGGGTTACTCATATGTCCCCATCCTGGTATAAAAGCAGAAAATCTTCCTGCATCACCACCAATAATAAATAAATGTATTCTCTCTGGGCTTTCAATAATTGGAATCCAGCTTTCTGGATCACGTTTATACCATTTTGGTAAATTTCTGTTATATACTTTACCATATTTATCATTTCTTGAATGTTTTACAAATTTATTACCGGAATGCATAAATAAATAGTTTTTAATATCATTTCTAGTCCAGCCATATTTGGAAATTGTTTTAGCATGTTCAAGGCCAAGTGCCACAGCACAATGACCATTTAATACAGATGTATTTGACGCTATGTTACTCATTGCGGAACACATTGTATCTAAAATACCTTCTGGATCATTACATAGGTGGTCGGTAACGCTATGAGGAGATTCTGCTGCAATTACAAACACTGTAGAAATATCTGCATCATAACCTTTTTCCACATGATAAGGTGAAAAAGGGGAGGCTTCTTCATTTTCACAAATACAATATGTATATTTTGCTGGATTTCCTAAAGTACATTTATCTAAGTCAGGCGCTTTACCTCCGCCAACATTAAGCATTATTAAACGAATTGCTCTTCCAATTGTTGCGTTGGCTCTATTACCTGATCCAAATGCATTAGCTCCTCCATTCATATCAATTTGTTTTGCAATTGGTCCATTAACAATGATTAAAGGAGAGGCCATATGTGTGGTTGCTTGAACACCATTTAAGTTAAAAGGTCTTTCTGTTAATGCTTTCATAGATGCACGAACTACAGGCCCATATTCAGGTTTGCATCCAGCCATTATCATATTTATAGCTAATACTTCTCTTGTTAATGCACCCCATCTTGGTGGAATGTTACACTCCACAAAAGCACTGTCTCCTCCAAGAGCATTTACAAATAAATCTATTTTTTCTTTTGTAGGAGGTACTACTGGAAGACCGTCTGTATAACCTAATTCAAAGTATTTTTCTATAATATCATGATCAATTTCTACAATTTCTGAATTTACAATTTTTTTTGATTTATTCATACTTATCCCAATAATATAAAATTATAATTTTTTTATACATTAACTGTCAATTTTCAATTAAATTTATTATGATTTAATTTTTTAATTATCAATTGCAACTAATTGTAAAGTATAAAGAATTTATTAAATTATTGAACAAATGCCAATCTAAATATTATAATATTTTACTAAAAAAAACTAAAAATAAATGAAAAATTTAAATAATAAATATCAATATTTTTTCAGATAATTTAATATTTTATTAACTAAATTAAATTCAAAAAGGTTATTGTGACCAGCATTTTGAACGAATAGAGCTTCTTTTGGTTTGGGCGCAGATTCAAATACTTTTTTTCCAAAGGCTATGTTAATTACATAATCTTTGTAGCCATGTAGTAATAATAAAGGAGATTTAATTTTTTCAATTATTCCTAAATTATCAAAATTATCTAAAACTAAATATTTTGCTGGAAAGATCCAATATCTCTTTTGTGCCACATCAGCTACAGATGTAAACGGAGCCTCTAAGATAGTCATATTAAAAGAATAATTAGTTGATAACTTTGTAGCAATTGCTGTACCTAGAGATTCTCCATAAACTATTATATTTTTAGATTTAATTTTTTGATTAATTAGGTAATTAATTGCTGCTTCCCCATCTCTATATAGTCCTAATTTGGTAGGTTTGCCTTTGTTTTCACCATATCCTCTATATTCTAATAAAAGCAAACCATAACCTTTGTCCATAAAAGGTTTAAATTTACTAACTCTGTGACCAATATGACCAGCATTCCCATGAAATACAAGAATAGTTTTATTAATATTTGTTTCAGATTTTTTATATAAAGACTTTAAAATTAAGCCATCTGATGTACTTATATCTATGATTTTTAATTGGGTATTTTTATAAAAGGATTTACTTATTTTTTCTTTTACTGGAAAATACATAAGAGATCTTTGAAATATAAAAATCAGTGCAAGTAAAGAAATATATATTACAAATATATAGCTTAAAATTATAAAAATTTTTGATTTATCCATCATTTCATTTACTAGATTTCATACAAATTATTTTATGATTTGAGATGAATAAATTATTTCTCTTAAAGAAGATTTAACATCTAAAATTTTATTTGTTCTTAAAATAAAATTTTTCCAAAATTCTTTTTCAAGTTTAAATTGATCTTCTAACTTAACATTACAAAAATTTTGTGTTCTTTTAAGTCTTATTGAGGCATCATGCAAAAATTCTTCGCTTTTTGAAATTCCATCAATTAATAAAATAAAATAAAGTAATATTTCAGGAAACTTTTGTATAAAAGAGGATGTATATGGCCATAAATGGCCCTTAATTAGATCAAAATCAAAATTCCGACATTTACTATAATAACTAAATAAAAGAATTCTCTCTAAATTACCAATTTCTTTTCCCAATTTTGCATTGGTTACAGTTCTTTTTGCAAAATCTAATTTATCATGTCTCATTATTAAATAGGGAGCATGTATATGTGATAAAAATTCATTTTTATTTAAGGATGAAATTATAAATGCTTGATCTTCAGCCCTGTGTATAAAACTTGGTGTAAAGGGCGCCCATTTTTCTAATGCATTTAAAGTAATACCTGTAGTTCCTCCTGTCACATGAACTCTATGAATATTTTCCTTTTCGTTTAAGATTTCAGCCTCTGTAGATAGAGCATGAGACCAATCTGGGCAAAATACTCGCTTTGAGGAAATGGTTGAAAAAAATGTTTTTTTTATTGGTCTTTTTACGTCTGGTATTAAATAATTTTTATGAGTTTCTCCTTTATTTACTAATCCACCAGCAAGCATTCCTAGATCAACAAGTCTTTCTTCGAAATCTATTCCAGCACCTCCCCAATATTTTTGATTTTTAAAAATTTCAAATATTGACATTCTTGACATTCTAATGAGAAAATTTTGGTCAAAAACCTGATCCAGATCTATTTTAAAACTATACTTAAAGCTTTTATTAATTACTTTATTCCACAAAATTAAGGCATATTTCAAAAATGTATAATGTCTTCCATAATTTCCATTAACGCCAAATAATTTTTCATAATTTTTATGTTTAGGAAAAAGCATTTTAATTATTTTTGAAGTTCTGTTTTCATCAAATAAAAAAATATTAATAAATTTTAAATTTAGTTTTTCTCTAATTTTATTTTTAACATAGTCAAAAGCAATTTCTTCTAATCCTTTATGAGTTACTGATAGTGATAATATTAATGAGATTTTTTCATTGTTTTTTAAATTTCCACGTGTGAATTCTATATTTAGAGCTTTGTCAAGATATCTAAGTCCATATAAAATTTCATTTTCATGATCAAATGCGTCAATTGGTATTGGATGATCATACCAATAATTTTGATTCTTACTAAGGAATGGTTTAATTCTACTTTGTAAATTTAAGGGTATGTTATTTGATTTATAATCTTCCGGTATAGTAATTAATATATTACTTAAAAATAAAATTTCTTTATGTGGAATTTGAATTGAATTTTTAGGTTTTTTTAATTTTTTTAATATTCTTTTTTCTAATATTTTGTTTTTAAAACTTTTTGGATCAATTGACCCAGTTATAGCAGTAGGTGAAAAAATACTCCACAAATTTTCTTTATTTGCTAGTCTTTCAAAATCATTAACATTTTTGTTTTTAAATTTCATTAGAAATTTATTAAATGAATGATTTTGATTTTCCTCTAAAAATTGTCTTGCGAGATTTGCATCAGGATGACTTGTGAAAGTTTTTAATAACATTGAAAAACAAATTTTTGAATAATCATTATCTAAATTTTTAAAACTTACTTTATTTATTTCATTCTCAGTAAATGTTTTTGAGATAAACTTGTTAAAAATGTTTTGGCTATTTTGCATATTTTTTATAATAATGTAATTGATAAAATTTTTAAAAATTAAATTCTTAAATTTACTATACAATAGTTCTATAAAAAAACGTTATCTCTTTTTTATTTACTAAATTTAATACTTAAGAAAAAGATTTAAAATAATATATATATTGATAAATTATTGTAATATTTAATTTTTTTTTAAATTAGGTTTAAAAAAGAACCAAAGAAATACCAAATATAAGATACTTAATAAATATAGAATTATAAATTGATAACTTGGCAAATCCCAATACATTATTAGATGTATAATCTCAGTAAATTTATTATTTACTTTTGTATCATTTCTTAAAAAATTCTCTAATATAGTCAATGGACACATGAAACCCAAGATTGTTTCTATAAATATAATTCCCATTAAAATGATATGGATCGACCTGTAATATCTATTTTTTACCCATTTCCACTTTTGATGATAACCAATGGGTATTAAAAAAAAACTTAGTAAGATAAATAAAAAAATACAAAAATGAACTAATAAAACTATTTCTGAAAATATAATATTCATCAATTTATAATATTTAAATTTTTATAATTAATTATTATTTCAAAATATCACAATTGTTAAACAATTATTTTATTTATTATATCTTTATAACTTTATCTACTATGCTAATATTATATTGGGAGTAATTTATTATGGAAAAATATACAAATGTTGTTCGTTTTAAGGTTAAAAATGGTATGCAATCTAAATTTGAGGATATTTTTAAAAAATCAGATAAATGGTCTGGAATGCTTCTACATATCTTGGCAAAAACAGGCGATCAAAATTATGTAGGTTATGGTTTATGGGAGAGTGAAGAGAAGATGCGGTTAGCAATGCCTGAAATGATTTCTTTACTTGATAAGACCAGGGATTTGTTAGAAGAACTTTCCCCAGAACTTGGTGTCACTGACCCAGTATCAGGCACTGTCATTTTTGAATCTTAGTTATTATTTCTGAAATAAATAACTAAACTGAGTTAAATGAGTATTAATTTTTTGATTAAAAGTGCAAAAGAAATACAAATTGTTATAGAAAAAAATGCACCTGAAATAGAAAAATTAGATCAAGAAATTGGTGATGGTGATCATATATTTAATGTTCAAAGAGGAATTAAACTTGTAATTGAGTTAGAGCCAATAATTAAACGTTTATCAATGTCAAAAGCTTTAAATCAAATAGCTATGAAAATTTTATCAGGCGTTGGAGGTTCTTCTGGTGCTTTGTTCGGTACACTATTCATGACTATGGCAAAAGTTAGCAATATTGATGACGGCGTTGATTACAAAAAAGCGATAAATATGTTTGTGGATGGTGTGGAGGCGGTTAAGCAAAGAGGTAAGGCTGATGTAGGAGAAAAAACAATGATGGATGTTTTGATACCTGTAGCTAATTGCCTAAAACAAGGAGTTGAGAAAAAAAAAGATCTTAAAGATTTAATGAGGGAAGCCATAAAAGTAGCTGAAAAAGGAATGTTATCAACTAAGGATTTGTTAGCTATTAAGGGCAGAGCTTCTTTTTTGGGTGAGCGTTCAAAGGGACATATTGATCCAGGCGCTCGCTCTTCACAACTAATGATTAGAACAGTGTGCATTTTAATTTTAAATACTTAGGAGAAATATATGAAGAAATTTTTAAACTCAACAGATGACTTTTTAAGAGAGAGTTTACAAGGATTTGGTGCTGCACATAAAGATATTATAACCTGTCATTATGATCCAAATTTTATAACTAGATCTAAGGCCACTAAAAAAGGGAAAGTAGCCATAATAAGTGGCGGGGGAAGTGGCCATGAACCGATGCATGGTGGATTTGTAGGGTATGGAATGTTAGATTCTGCTTGCCCGGGATTTGTTTTTTCATCCCCATCTCCGGATCAAATGATTGCAGCTTCTGAAAAAGTTGAAGGTGGTGCAGGAATTTTGTTTATTGTTAAAAATTATTCTGGGGATATAATGAATTTTCAAATGGCATCAGAAATGATTACTGGAGTTAGTGAAATTATTTTGATTAACGATGATGTAGCAGTTGAAGATTCATCTTATACGACTGGACGAAGAGGTGTTGCCGCCACTGTAATTGTTGAGAAAATTGTTGGTTCTCTTGCTGAGACAGGAGGTAGTCTAAAAGAGTGTAAAATTCTAGGAGATAAAGTTAATAGAAACTCAGGATCTATGGGAGTGGCTTTCTCTAGCTGTACTGTCCCAGCTGCTGGAAAACCCACTTTTGAACTTGGCCCTGATGAAATGGAATTTGGTGTAGGTATTCATGGAGAACCAGGCAGAAGAAGAGATAAAGTACAATCTGCACAAGAAATTACAAATGAGTTATTAGGTGCAATAATTGAAGACTTAAAACTAGAAAACAATGGTGAGATTTTATTATTTGTTAATGGTATGGGTGGTACACCTCTAACAGAATTGTATCTTCTCTATGATAATGCAAAAAAAACTCTTGATAATAAAAAAATAAAGATAGCAAGATCACTAGTCGGAAATTATTGCACATCCTTAGAGATGCAAGGTGCCTCTCTGACCATTACTAAGCTGGACCAAGAATTAAAAAAACATTGGGATTCACCTGTTCATACAGCTGCTATGAGATGGGGTTTATAAAAAAAATCTAAAGCTAAATTATTATTAAATTATAAGTATTCGAAGCAACCAATTGTAATCATGTAATTTTATAAAACTTTTTTGTTTAAGAGCAAGATTTGAACCTGTAAACTAAGGAGAAAGCCATTCTCCTTTCCAATTATTTGTCTTTTTGTAATTAGCACGAATATGTTTAACCCCTAAAAGCAATAGTTGAATTGATTCTATATGACATATCAAAACAGCAAAACGTTTATGATCTGGGACATGATCATAAGCAAAAGGGGTTTTAATGACACTTCCAGGGTTAGGAATAGTTCCATAAGCAACTCGAGATTTAGTTGGAACATTTTTCCAATTTGGAATAGTAGTGTCGCCAACTTTGATTTCAATAACAACATCCATTTGAATTTGTAGTTGGGCTTTAGGTAGCCAAATATGAATTCCAGCACGAGGATTTTTCTCAAGGTCTAATATTTTTGAAGAAGCTGAATCGGTGTGGAACTCTATCTGGTTATTTTTCCTATCGCTCCGCCTCATTACCAAAGTACGAGCATTCGGAAAACCATCAGTGCTTGATGTAACAAAAGTAGGGTGTCTTGCGGGTGATTTTTTGTCAGCTTTTCCTCGATAAATCTGTGTCCAGCCAAAGTCCAAAAAATCATCTAATTTTTGAAAAACTTTCATTTATATAATATTTAAAATTGAATTGTTAAATTGTAAACTAGATTTATTTAATAGATAAAAGTATTCCAAAATTTTAATTATATATTATTATTATAGTAGAAAAAGGTGTATAGTTGTTTAAAAGAAACTCTTATTGTGATGAATGTAATCACCCTTACAAAATTGTTTGGAATTGTAAGAGAAACATATTTGAAAAAAATTGGATATATCTATGTTACAATTGTATCCGTTTGAACAAATATCTTTATGGAAGATTTTTTAAATCTCAATTTCAAAACATAAAAAGTTTTAGATGGTGTAAGCCAAAATTATCTAGAGTAGAATTGCCATTATATGAGGCATCAAATTAATGATAGTTTAATCTTGTCCCACAATTTATTCAAAATAATTAATTTAATTTATAAAAAAAACAATTCGTAGCAATGTAACTTATAGAGAATTTAGTTAAGTATAAGCTTTAAATAATTGTAATTATTAGATATTTAATACAATTTTTAATTTAATAATATAAGAGTTTTATAGATGTGGCGGATGGGGTGTCAGCTAAAGTATTTTGTAAGTAATTGTTTTGACACCATAATTTAGATAGTCCGATATAATGTACCACAATTTGTCCCACAATTGACAATTAACATTTAAATTAAAATTTTTAGATTCTTTTATAAATTTACCAAAATGCAATTTTTGCATAATAGAAATCTAAGAATTAAAGGTTACATATTTAAATTAATTTTATATAACAAAACTTCGTTCATCTATGAACTTTTGTAGACGGAAGTAACCAATTATGGTGAAGGAACGCACTTAACTTTTGGAAGTTGTCGAAGGGAAAGTGTAAATGTCTTCTAATCAGACGGGTTTATATAATCATAGTTATGAAAAAAGTAGTTGCGGTGTAGGTTTCATAACAAAGAAAGATTCAGTTCAATCACATGAAATTTTAATTAAAGCTCATGAAGCATTATGTTCTGTTCCACATAGAGGAGGCATGTCTTCTGAAGGAGTTGGAGATGGGGCAGGGATATCTATTGACTTATCATTAGATTTTTTTCAAAAAATAACATCAAAACAGCTTATTCCAGGCCTTTTCTGTGTTGGAAACTTTTTTATGCCAAGTGACATAGATGCATGTAATTATGCTAAAAATTTAATTATAGATACACTAAAAAAAGAGAAATTTAATTTATTAAAAATTAGAGATATACCAACAAATAAAAAAATTTTGAACAAATCATCAATTTTAGCTCAATTAGAGATTAAACAATTTATTTTTGAAATACCTGAAAACATCCTTCAAAAAGATACAATCATTCATGAATGTTTATTAAAGATTGAAGCCGAGGCATTTGTTAGCGATAAATTAAAAGAACTGTATCCTTTATCTTTATCAACAAAATTACAAGTTCTGAAAGGTAGATTAAAATCAAATGAAATTATACCTTATTTTAAAGACTTAAATGATATAGATCATAAAATTCATTCTTTATATTTTCATACAAGATTTTCAACTAATACAGATCCACACCCATCCATGGCCCAGCCATTTAGATTTATGGCTCATAATGGAGAACTTAATACAGACAAAAAAAATAGGTTATCTGAAAATGCAATTTATAGATCAAAAAATAAAAAAATCATAAGGCCACGCGGGCAATCAGATAGTTGTAGACTTGATCAAACACTACAAAATAGGATTTATGAAGATAAGTTAGATATAGTTTCAGCAGTTGTATCAATGATGCCTCCAGCATGGGAAAATGATAATAGTCTAGATAATAATGTTAAATCAATGTTTGAGTATTTTTCTCTGTACGAAGAAAAAAATGATGGGCCAGCAGCCCTAATATTTGGTGATGGTAATATAATTGGCGCTAGATTAGACAGACTTGGTTTAAGGCCTCTAAGAACCATAGAAACAAAAGATTATATATGCGCAATGTCCGAAGCAGGTCAAATTTTTTTCCCTGAAAATCAAATATTATCTAGAGGAAGGATTGAAGCTGGAGGAATTATTTATTACAACCATGAAGAGAAGAAAGTATTTAATACTCGTGATACACTAAAATATTTAGCTGGTTTGAAAGATTATAGTAATTTACTTAAATTACGTAGAGTTAATTTAAACGAAGTTAAAAAACAAGTTATTCCAGATGTTGTTTCAAACACTGATAATTATTTAGGAGACTTGAATATTTCAGCAAGATACGTTGCTTATTATCATAATCAAGAATCTTTTAAGTTTTTTTTAGATCCAATGTTAGAAAGTGGTTCAGAAAAAGTGTCTGCGATGGGATATGGTAATGCAATTAATGCATTATCAGATAATGAGGGAGGAGTAGCTAAGTATTTTTCACAGAGGTTTGCTCAAGTTACTAATCCACCATTAGACTCAATTAGAGAATCCGATGGTATGACATTAAGAGTTGCTCTTGGCTCAAAATCAGAAATTAAGAATAATAAATTCCCTCAATTAGTTATAAATTCTCCAATTCTTAATTTTACAGACTTTAGAAAAATAAAATTTCAAAAATATACACCAGTTAAAGAATTTGAAATATTGTATGAACCTGATCATAAAAATACTATTGAGAATGAAAAAATACTAAAAAATAGAATAGACATTATTTGTAATGAAGTCTGTGATTTTGCAAACAAAAAAGGTGGAATTGTTATATTGTCAGACATTAATGTCTCTAAAAAACAAGCGGCAATCCCTCTTGTTTTGATGGTATCAGCAGTAAATCAAAGTCTAATACAAAATGGTGTTAGACTTAATGTTTCAATTATAATTGATAGTGGACAAATTTGTTCATCACATCATATAGCATGTACCTTAGGATTTGGAGCATCGGCAATTTATCCCTTATCAGTAGATCTTAGGATATCTGAGATGTTTTCAAAGGAAAAAGAAAAATCTTATATTAAATTTGTTAAAGCCTCAGAAAAATCACTTTTGAAAATCATGGGTAAAGTTGGTCTATGTACTGTGGAAAGTTATTCTGGTGGGGAGTTTTTTGAGCCAAATTATTTAGATACATCAGATGAAACTCTAAATAAATACTTTCCAAACATGCACGCACCAGTAGGAGGAGTAAAATTCAGGTCCATTTCACAAAGCTCATCTGATTGGCACTCAAGATCAAAAATTGTAAATGATTATAAAGATATTCCAATGCTTGGTCTATTTAAAGAGAGATCTGAAGGTGCTGGGCATTCTTATGGAATAACAGCAGTCCGCGAGTTTATTGATTTAGCAGAAGAAAAAATAACTTTTAAAAAACCTAGAAAGAGCGAAGATTCTGATAAACTTAGATTATTCACTTTATCACAAATGGAAGACGCCTTTAGAATTACTGAAAAAGGTTATGTAAATTCAACTTTTGATGTTCTGGATAAAAAAAAGATTGATAATTTTAGTATCACTAAAGGTTATAGAATGTTTTCAAAAATGGTAGACAAAGAACGTTTTAAAAGACCAGCAGCTCTCAGAGATGTTTTAGATTTTCCAATAGATTTCAATAAGTTGAATGAATTTTCAGAATTTAAGAATGAACTAAATAAATTAGATATTTTTGGCAATAATAATTATTATATTAGAGGAATTGAAGTAACCAAACTATTGAATAATAAGTTTAAAATTAAATTAACTAATAATGAAAATTTATCTCTAAGAACTGAAAACCTTTTAAAATGTTTTGAATTACTTTTCAAGAATGATATTTCAAATTCCTATATTAAAAATAATTGTATTATTATTAAAGTTAAAGAAAATTCTTTTTCATTTTTTAATAATCTAAATGCAGCTCCTAACTCCATATCTATAAACAGTGTACAACCAGCGCATGAAATCACTAAATGTTTCGCATCTGGAGCAATGAGTCATGGTGCTTTAGTCTCAAAAGCTCATGAAGCGGTAGCACATGGCACAAATATGGTTGGTGCTATGTCCAACTGTGGTGAAGGTGGCGAACATATATCACGTTATGGCACAATAAGAGCGTCTAAAATTAAGCAATTTGCATCTGGTCGTTTTGGAGTGTGGGCTGGTTATTTAGCAGATAATATGCTGGAAGAAATCGAAATTAAAATAGGACAGGGTGCTAAACCTGGTGAAGGCGGACAATTACCAGCCTCTAAAGTCTCAGTTGAAATTGCTGCAGCTAGAGGTGGTGTTCCAGGGGTAGAGTTAGTTTCTCCTCCACCCCATCATGACACATATTCTATTGAAGATTTAGCTCAGCTAATTCATGATGCAAAGGCAGCACGTGTTAAAGTCATTGTAAAACTAGTATCATCCGATGGTATTGGTACAATCGCTGTTGGTGTTGCGAAGGCAGGAGCAGATATAATAAATATAGCAGGAGGTACTGGTGGAACAGGTGCAGCAGCAGTAACTTCTTTAAAATATACAGGAAGATCAGCTGAGATAGGTTTAGCTGAAGTTAATCAAGCTCTTTGTGCAAACAAAATAAGACAAAAAGTATTATTAAGATGCTCAGGTGCACATCAAACTGGTTCAGATGTTGTCAAGTCTGCAATTTTAGGGGCTGATAGTTTCGAATTTGGAACATCAGCAATGATGATGCTTAAATGCGTAATGGCTAAAAATTGTAATATTAAATGCCCTGCAGGACTTACAACAAACTCTGAGATGTTCAATGGTGACCCCAGAGCTTTAGCACAATATTTTTTAAATTTAGCTCATGATGTAAGAGAGATTCTTGCTTTATTAGGTTACAAATCAATAAAAGACATAAGAGGACGTACTGATTTGCTTCATTTAATAAATCATAAATCTACAGTTGGACAGTTAGATCTTAAAAAGATGCTAAAAAGAATAGATGAAAAAATTATCGTAAAACCCGTGTATCTTGAAAAAAATTATGAACAAGATGATTTCATTTTTGATGCATTCAAAAAAAAGCTTAAAAATGATAGTTCTTTTACATCTAAAGAGATAATTTTGAATAATCGTAATAAAACTTTTGGTGGCCAGTTGGCAATTGATGTTGAGAGATTCATAAATAACAAATCTAATAAAAAAAATAATTCTTTTTTATATACATTGCCTTCAGGTAGAAAAATTTTAAAACCTAGAACTTTATCTGTACTTACAAAAGGATCTGCAGGACAATCATATGGCGCTTTTTGTAATGATGGAATGTCACTTAAGCACACAGGCACTTGTAATGATGGAGTTGGTAAATCCATGTGTGGGGGTGAAATTGTTATTAAATCACCAGTAAGAACTAATAAAAGATTGATAAGTAATGTGCTTACAGGGAATTTTTGTTTGTTTGGTGCCACTGGTGGTCGATTATTTGTAGAAGGTCAAGCAGGAGACAGATTTGCAGTAAGAAACTCTGGCTCGACTGCAGTTGTAGAAGGTGTGGGTGATTATTGTGCTGAATATATGACAAATGGTACAATCTTGAATATAGGGTCTTACTCTAGTGGTTATGGTAATGGCATGTCTGGTGGATTTGTTTACCAGTATGATCCATACAAAACATTGCCAAATTATATCAGTAACGAATCCGTTATCGTTGAAGAACTTTCTGGAAATAATAGTATGGTAGATATCCACGAAACTGCTATATTAATGCTACTAAATTGGCACTATGAAGCGACAAACTCGTCACAAGCTGAATATTTATTAAAAAATTGGAGTACTGAAAAAGAAAACTTTTCATTTGTATCTCCTAAATCCTTTTTACAATACCAAGATTATGAAGAGATATTAAAATCCAAAACTAGAAAAGAGTTAATAGAAGAGCTTTCACTATATCTTGTCCAATATCAAATAAAAAAATTAAAAGACTTATGGAAAAATGGCCATATGGTTCTTAATGGCATGATACCGGATGTAAACGATGATGATAAATCTAAACTTCATGAATTAGTAAACAATTGGAAAATTTTTAGTCTAGCAAAAAGCTTAGTTAAAAAAAATGTTAATTTTATTGAAAATAATGAATTTCAAATAAATCAGTTTGTTAGAGATTTGATTTTAACAGAAGATTTTGAATTAACATCTCAATTAATGAAATTATCCAAAGATGCCGTATCGAAATATAATGACAAAGAGTTATCAGTTCTTATTTCTGACAAGAGAATAAATGACTTTAAAAATGCATTAAAATTGAGAAATGTTTTGTCTGTAGATAGCCCTGGAACTTATGGATGGATTTTACACCAACAGAGACGTAATCAAGAAATAATTTCCAATATGCCTACATATGAAGAATTATTTTTTAATGAATCAATGCCTGGCTTTGTAACAACATAAATCGATGAGCTTTTATTTATGAACAAGTATAATAAAATTTTACCTAAAAATTATAAAACACCTTTTTCTTTTGATCAAGAATCTTGGATGGAGGGTTTTATTACTGGTCTTAAACACCAATCTAACTCTATCAATAATAATATTAAAGAAAAAAATGATAGTGAAACATTAATTAATATTTTATTTGGAACACAGACCGGTAACTCAGAGAGCGTCGCTGAAGACTTGTCAAATTTTGCATTATCTAATGGTTTTAAAACCCAAATTAATGCACTTGATGATATTGAAATGAACAATTTATCTAAAATGATAAATGTAGCAATTATTACATCAACTTATGGAGAAGGAGAAATGCCGGACAATGCACAACTTTTCTGGAATGCTCTTTCATCTAACACAGCTCCTCAGTTAAATAATATGAATTACTCTGTATTAGCATTAGGTGACACTGGTTACGAAGAATTTTGTCATGCGGGTAAATTACTCGATACCAGATTAGAACAATTAGGTGCAAAACGTATTATAAAAAGGATTGATTGTGATGTTGATTTTGAAGAATTAGCAGAAAATTGGATTAATTCAGTAGTGCCAAAGTTTAATCCAGATAAAAAACTAGATGCTGTAAATAAAGATAAAACTGAATCTATTGTAAAATCCTGGAGTAGAAAAAATCCTTATGAAGCTATAATCTCATACAATACATTACTTTCTGGACCAAATTCAAATAAAGAAATTATACATTATGAAATCGATCTTGGTGACAGTGGATTAAAATATGAAGTAGGAGATTCATTAAGTATAATTCCAAGAAACAAACAACTTTTAGTTGATCAAATAATTGAAAGACTGCACACAAGTAAAGATTTTATTCCGTCTGGATACGAAATAGATATTGAAAATTTACTTAAATTTAAATTTGAAATTCTTACTCCAACAAAAAGACTTATTGAATATGTTGAAAAAATTGCTGAAGATAGTGAATTATCTTTAATTTTAGAAAAAAAAGACTCAAAAGCTTTAGATGATTTTAAATGGGGAATGGATGTTTTAGATTTTATGAATTTAAATCCGAAAGTTGATTTTATTGTTGAAAAATTTCTGGATCTTTTAAAGCCATTACAACATAGGACTTACTCTATATCGTCAAGTATTAATAAATTTGATAATAAAGTACATTTAACAATATCATCTGTAAGATGGAAAAATAAAAAAAGAGATTATAATGGAGTTTGTTCAACATATTTAGCGGATGATTGTAATGAAAATGAAAAAATAAAAATTTTTTTTACACCTAATAAATCTTTTAGACTACCTGAAGATAAAGACAAAGACATTATAATGATTGGACCTGGAACTGGAATAGCCCCCTTTAGAGCTTTTTTACAAGAGAGGGAAGTTACAAAAAGCTCTGGAAAAAACTGGCTATTTTTTGGTGACCAAACTCGAGATAATGACTTCATATATCAAGATGAATTGAAAGATATGTTAAATAAAAATATTTTAACTAAATTAGATCTTGCTTTTTCAAGAGATCAGAAAGAAAAATTATACGTTCAACATAAAATATACGAAAATAAAAAAGAATTTTTTTCTTGGATTGAAAATGGTTCAATAATATATATTTGTGGCGATGCTACTAAAATGGCAAAAGATGTTGAAGATATTATTCTTAAAATTATATCTGAAGAAAAAAATTGTTCATTTAACGATTCAATCGATTATCTTAATAAATTGAAGAAAGAAAAAAGATATTTAAGAGACGTTTATTAACAAATTTATTTATATATATTGATAATGATAATTAGTATCATTAAAATACATCTATGAAATGGGATAGACTTAAACTTTT
>CACNQW010000010.1 GCA_902622745.1 uncultured SAR116 cluster alpha proteobacterium | reverse complement strand
GATTATACCCACTTACAAATGAAGATGAAAAAAATAATTTTGAAGCTTGGCTTTCCAGGCAAGGTTAAAAAGAAAGGTTTTTTTTATAATGAATAAACTTCAAAGTGATAATTTATTAAATGCATTATGCTTACATGATAATGATAATATTTTAATAACGTTAAAAAATTTGAATTCTGGAATAGTGCTAAATGAATATGGAATTACAATGGATGCTCCAGCATTGTCTGGTCAAAAAATAGCAAGATTTGACATTGAAAAAGATGATCCAATAATTAAATATGGAACTGTTATTGGGTTCGCAGATTCAAATATTAAGAAAGGACAAGTCTTAACTAATAAGAATGTTCTTTTTAAGGAATTTAATAGAGAACATAATTATTGTTCAAAATATAAACCTACAAATTATATTGAAAATAATTTGCAAAAAAGTTTTATGGGATATAAACGTCAAGATGGAAGGGTTGGAACAAGAAATTATATCGCAATAGTTTCAACAGTAAATTGTTCTGCAACAGTTGTTCATGAAATAGCTTCTTATTTTACTTCTGAAAAACTTAAAGATTATAAAAATATAGATGGCGTAGCTGCATTTAGCCATTCAACAGGTTGTGGAATGGAACTTTCAGGTGAACCTATGAACCTCTTATACAGAACATTGGGAGGCTATATCAAACATCCAAATGTTGCAGCAACTTTAGTTGTTGGTTTGGGATGTGAAAGATGTCAAGTGGGAGGCTTATTTCAAAATCAGAAGCTTGATCAAAATGATCCTTTTGTTGAAACTTTAATTATGCAAGAAAATGGAGGCACCTCTTCAACTATAAAAGCTGGAATTGAAATTGTAAAAAAAATGCTTGATAAAGTTAATAATCATAAAAGAGTTATTACACCTGTGTCTTCTTTAATGGTAGGTCTTCAATGTGGGGGGTCTGATGCATTTTCTTCTTTAACAGCAAATCCTGCATTGGGAAAAGCGGTTGACTTATTAGTTGAAAATGGAGGAACTGCAGTATTATCTGAAACTCCTGAGATTTATGGAGTAGAACATACCCTTACTGCTAGAGCTATTAATGTAAGTGTAGCTGAAAAGCTTATGGAAAGAGTAGATTGGTGGAAAAATGTATATTCAAAAGGTAGAGACGTACAAATAAATGGAGTTGTAAGTCCAGGCAATCAAATGGGAGGTCTTGCTAATATTTTAGAAAAATCTCTTGGATCTGCAATGAAAGGTGGGTCAACTGGCTTAATGGAAGTCTATAAATATGCTGAAAGAATAACTGAAAGAGGATTTGTTTTTATGGACACCCCAGGTTTTGATCCGGTTTCAGCAACTGGTCAGATTGCTGGAGGAGCAAATTTGATTGCTTTTACTACAGGTAGAGGTTCTTGTTTTGGTGCAAAGCCATCACCATCAATAAAATTAGCTACAAACACTTCATTATTCAATAAAATGGAAGAAGATATGGATATTAATTGTGGGAAAATTGTTGACGGAATTTTGTCGTTAGAGGGAATGGCAGAAGAAATTTTTAACTATTTTATTGATGTTGCTTCTGGCAAAAAAACTAAAAGTGAAATTCTATCCTTAGGCAGACACGAATTTGCACCATGGCAAATTGGAATAACAGGCTAATTCAAAATCTCAAAAACTGAAAAAATTTCTAAATGACTTGTATAAAGAAATTGATCAATTGGTAAAATATATTTTATTTTATAACCATAGGATAATAAGATCTTTGAATCTCTTAAAAATGTTTGAATATTGCAAGAAATGTAAATTATTTTTTTTACCTTTGATTTTCCAAGTGAAGTTACTTGTATCATTGCTCCTGCTCTTGGAGGATCAAGTAAAACCATATCAAAATTTTGAAAAAAATGAGTTTCAATTTTTTCTTTTGTTAAATTTGAAATATTATACTTAAAATTATTAAATAAATTTTGTTCCTTTGAACTTTTTATTAAAGATTCTATAGAACTCTTATTATTGTCAATTGCATACACTTTATAACCATTTTTTAAAAGTGGTAGTGTGAAAGTTCCTGAGCCAGAATAAAGATCTAAAATATATTCATTTTTATTTTGAATTTCATTTAAAATATTTGTTATCAATTCATTTTCAGCAAGTTTGGTGGCTTGAAAAAAACCAGCTGGGGGAATAAGGCCATATACGTTATCTTTACCAAAACTGAGTTTATTTTTATTATAAAATAAAATTAATTCTGGATTTTGGTTATTTTGCTGATGATAAATACTTATTATTTTTGATTTAAAATTTTTAAAAATATTAATTAAATCAATTATTCTTAAGGACTTATTGGTTTGGATAAGGATGTCTAGACCGTAATCTAATTTATTGACATGAAAAATTAAAATTTCGTTAGTCAAAAATATTTTATTAAAAGCGTTTTTAAGCTCAGACATAAATGCCATGATTTCTGGATCTATTATAATACAATTGTTAATGTTTATTATAGTTTCTGATTTATATTTTTTAAAACCTAATTTACAGCTATTATTGTTTTGTCTTAAAAAAAATTTTGCTCTCCTTCGAGAAAAATTTTCAGTACTAATCATATCAAGAGTTTTAATGTCAGCAGTTAATTTAAGAAGTGGTTGTCTAATTAAGTTGAATTTCCATTGCTTATAATTTTCATATTGCCAATGTTGTAATAAACAACCACCACATTTGGAAAAATGTTCGCAAGTATTATTAGATCTTTCAGAAGAGTTTTCTAGTATTTCTAAATTAGAACAATACATCTTTAATTTAAATTTATTTATAATGTTGACCTTAACTCTCTCGCCAGGAAGTGTATAAGGTACTAGACAAACATTTCCATTTTGTATTGATGAAACACCTACACCAGACTTGTCTAACTTATCAATAAATAAGTTAATTGTAGTATCATTTCGTTTATGCATTTTGGTTATTAAATCTTTCTAAGCTTCCTAAGAAAATAACTTTAGAGTGAATGATTAAACTTTTACTATTTATTCTAAAGGGTCTATAATTGGTGTCATATGGTCTAACAATAATTTTAGAAGATTGTAAATTTTCTGATTTATCTTCACTTAAATGTACTAAGAAAATTTCACCTTTATCTTCTAGTAAGTAAAAATTGTTATCTAAAAAATTAGACACATTTTTATCAAATATAATTTTTACTGAATAATAATTATTATTTTGTTTAATTTTAAGTTCAGTGAAATCTATAAAATTAATTTTTAAATTTGTATAATTATCAAACAAAGAGGATGAAATTTTTATTTCTTTGTTATCTGATATATTTTTGAAAGATAATAAATCTTTATTATTATAAAAAGTAACGTTAATCCAATCTGGAGTGAGTAAATTAATATCTAAATTAATAATGTCAGATAACATCTTCCTTTCCTCTTCTGGAAGAAAAGATGGACTACCTCTTGAAATATATTGCTGAAGATAAGCATCATTTTTTCCTAATTTCCTTGACAAATCTCGTAAGTTCAACTGTTTGTTTTGCTTGATAAAAAAACTTAATTTTTCTCTAATAGAGTTTAAATGTTTTTGTCTTTCATTATTTTTCATGTTTTAGTTATCTCTACTCAAGCTACTATTAGCTAGTTCTATAAGAGCTTTTTTGTAATCATTTTCTGAAAATTCATTTAATGCATTAATTGCTTTAATGACAAAATCATTTGCAATTTTTTTACATCGGTTCAATATTGAGTATTTTTTTAAAATTTCACAACATTTTTCAAAATCACCTTCTTCCTGTTTTAATTCTTGTAATGATTTTAGAAAAAATTCACGTTCAAGTTTATTACTTTTTTCCCAAGCAAGAATGATAGGTAATGTTGTTTTGCCAAGCTTGAAATCATCACCTTGATTTTTTCCCATCTGAGTGTTTGAAGAAGAATAATCCATAATATCATCTATTATTTGAAAAGCTAAACCCATATTGTAGCCGTAATCAAAAGCAGCTTTTACTTGTTGCAATGAGCCATTAGCTACTATTGCTCCTGATTGTGCAGACGCACCAAACAACTGAGCTGTTTTTCCTCCAATAACATTAAAATAATCAGAAATTTTTGTATTTGGTTTATTAGAAATTTGCATTTGTAAAAACTCTCCTTGGGTAATTTTACAAGACGCTTGAGCCAGAACTGATAACGCTTTTAGGGATTTAGTTTCAACCATAAGGTCAAAAGATTGTGCAAATAGAAAATCACCAGCTAAAACAGATGCTTCATTTCCCCATATTATATTTGCACTCTTAATTCCACGCCTTAAATTAGACTGGTCAACTACATCATCATGTAATAATGTCGCTGTATGAATAAACTCGACTGCAGTTGCAAGTAAAATTGGGTTTCTACTGAAATCATCTAATTGAGCTGACATTGCTAAAGTTAATGAAGGTCTAATTCTTTTACCCTTAACTTTAATCAAATGAGATCCAATTTTAGATAATAAAGGTACTGTTGCATCTAATCGCATTAAAATCTCTTCATCAACTTTATTTAGAGATTTTTTAAGTAGATTATTCAAATTCATTTATACCTCTAAAAATATAATAATTAGTTTAAAAAAAATATCTATCTAATATGTATGCAATGTATCTATTAAATTTGGATTTTAATTGTGTTAATAACTGATTTAATATATTCATAGAGGTGTTTTATTGGAGAGATTTAAATATATGAAATTTTTTAAATTTAAAAAAACTAATGTAGTTTCTTTGATCAATTTTACCGGCATAATCGCACCAAATATGGGTAGAAAAAAAGGATTGAATATTCAAGATTATAATAAATTAATTGAACAAGCATTTCAAAATAAACGGAATAAGGCTGTAGTTTTAGTTATAAATTCACCTGGTGGTTCACCCGTGCAATCGGAGTTTTTAGCAGATAAGATAATTAATTTATCAAAGGAAAAAAATATTCCCGTTATCACCTTTGTAGAAGATGTTGCGGCGTCTGGAGGTTATTGGTTGGCTTGTGCAGCAGATGAAATCTTTGCAAGTAAAGCATCAATAATAGGTTCAATAGGTGTTATATCTGCAGGTTTTGGATTTGATAAAGCATTAAATAAGATTGGGGTAGACAGAAGAATTTATACTGCTGGAAAAAATAAATCTTTATTAGATCCATTTTCGCCTGAAAACAAGGATGATGTAAAAAGGTTAAAAAACTTACAAACGAAATTACATGATCATTTTATTTCATTTATCAAATTAAGAAGAGGAAAAAAAATTGATTTAAAGAATAAAGATTTATTTTCTGGAATGTTTTGGTCAGGGCAAGAGGCATTAGAACTTGGTCTAATAGATGGGATAGGACAGGTTAATTCTATTCTTAAAGATAGATTTGGAAATAATGTAAAAATTAAAGAGTTTCAAAATAAGAAAAGATTTTTTGATCTAGGAAACTTAATTAGTATTACATTTGAGGTTGTTTCAAATAAAATTGAAGAAAAACTGATATTTAAAAAGTTTGGACTATAATGTTTTCGATAGGTAAAATCTTCACGTTAATTATTATATTATTAACTATAACTTTCATATTTAAAATTCTTTCAAAAAAAAGGAAGCCCTCCAAGGTAAAAGACCCTAAAAATTTAGACGTTTCTAAATGTCCTTCTTGTGGTGTATGGACTTCAGAAAAAATTTGTACTAATAATAATTGTCCATCTAATAACTAAAACCTAAATCATGCAAAAGCTATCATTTCAAGAAATTATATTAAAACTTTTAAATTTTTGGTCTAAACAAGGTTGTACAATTTTACAACCTTATGACATGGAAGTTGGAGCTGGAACTTTTCATCCAGCTACTGCTTTGAATGTTTTAGGGCCAAACCCTTTATGGAAAGTTGCTTATGTACAACCTTGTAGACGACCAACAGATGGCAGGTATGGGGAAAATCCAAATAGGCTTCAGCATTATTACCAATTTCAAGTTATTATTCAGCCATCTCCAGATAATATACAAGATTTATATCTTAAAAGCTTAAAAGAAATTAATTTAGATCATCTTCTTCATGATATTAGGTTTGTTGAGGATGATTGGGAAAGTCCTACATTAGGAGCAGCTGGTTTAGGCTGGGAAGTTTGGTGCGATGGAATGGAAGTTACTCAATTTACTTATTTTCAGCAAGTTGGAGGTTTCGAGGTAAGGCCTGTTGCGGTTGAAATAACCTATGGACTTGAAAGATTGGCAATGTTCATTCAGGAGTTAGATGACGTATACTCAATTGATTTTAATGGTCTTCCTAAATCATCCGGTGGAAAGAGTTACGGGGATATTTTCAAAGATGCAGAAAAAGAATACTCAGAATATAATTTTGAAAACGCAAATGTTGATAAATTATTCAATGAGTTTGATAATTGTGTCAAAGAATGTAATGATTTGATAAGTTTAGAAAAACCATTAGTAAAACCTGCATATGATCAATGTATCAAGGCAAGCCATATATTTAATCTACTAGACGCTAGAGGTGTTATTTCTGTTTCTGAAAGACAAGCTTATATCCTAAAAGTTAGAAATATGAGTAAAACGTGTTGCTCTGAATGGATAAAAAGAAATGAAAATTAAAAAAGTAAATTGTTTAATTGATTTTTTTTCAGAAGAAATCCCTGCCTCTATGCAACTGTTTTTGGAAAAAGAATTAAACCTTTTATTTGAAAAAGTGTTAAATAAAGTATTACTTAGTTATGAAAAAATTGAGATTTTAAGTTCACCTAGACATCACTGTGCATTAATTCATAACATTGATAGTGTACAAAAGGATCAAACACTAGATATTAAAGGTCCTAGGATTGATGCTCCAAAATTAGCAATCGAAGGTTTTTTAAAAACAAACAAAACTACATTAAAAAAATTAACTGTAAATAAAACAAATAAAGGTGAATTTTATTTTCATAAAAAATTTATTAAAGGTAAAACTTTTTCCCAATTGATTAATAATATTATACAAGAAGTATGTGCTTCAATAAGTTGGCCTAAAAGTCAAAGATGGGGTTATTCAGATTTAAAATGGGGTAGGCCATTAAGAAACATAATGGTATTGATTGATAAATCATGTGTAAATGGCAAAATTAAAATAAATGATCATGATTTTATAAAATTTAAAAATTACACTTTCGGGCATAGATCTTTAAATAAAACAGTAAGAGTAAATTCAGTTGAAGATTTTATTAATACCATGAAAAATTCATATGTATTTGTTAATAGGCTTCAAAGAAAAAAAGCAATTGAAATGCAAATATCTAAAATTTCAAAAAAATTAAATCTCAATTATTATAGAGATGATAGCCTTTTAAATGAAGTCACAGGTTTAGTTGAATTTCCAAATGTATTAGTTGGTAAAATTGATAAACAATACATGAAATTACCATTTGAAATTTTATCAATAGTTATGAAGGTTCATCAAAAATATTTTTCACTTATAGACAATTCTAAGAAAATGGCACCTTATTTTCTTGCTGTCTCAAATTTAAAACCTAACAATCAAACTGATAAAAATGTAGTTAGAGGTAATGAAAGAGTGCTAAGAGCTAGACTATCAGATGCGCTTTTCTTCTGGGAGTATGATTGTAAAAATGATTTTTCGTATTATCTCAACAAACTTAAAACAATAATTTTCTATGAGGGTCTTGGTGATCTGCATGATAGAAGTTTAAGATTATCGAAAATTAATGAAAAAATTGGTCCTTCATTCAATTTTAAGGATAATAAAAAATTGAATAAACTTGGTTTATATTCAAAATTAGATTTAAGCTCAAATTTAGTTGGTGAATTTCCTGAACTTCAAGGAACAATGTTGAAATATTTAGCTAAATTAAATGGTTTCAGTAAGGATATGCAAATTGCTTTTGAAGACCAGTACAAACCAGTTGGTTTAAATAAAAATATGCCGAGAAATAAATTGGGTTCTATTTTATCAGTTAGTAATAATATTGATACATTGAGCTGTTTTTTTTCTATTGGTTTAATACCAACAGGTTCTAGAGATCCATTTGCTTTAAGAAGGTCAGGAAATAGTTTGATTAATATTTTGTGGCATGAAAGTAATACACTTAGTCTAGATCAACTAATTAATTCTCTTGATGAAAAACTTAGTAAGGAAGTCAAACTCGTAAATGAAATAAAAAATTTTTTAATTGATAGGTTATATAATTTTCTTATCGAAAAAGGGTTTAGATCAGATAAGTTATCTGCAATAATTTCAAAAGATAATATTGCTCAAAAGACTTTTTTAGAAATTAAGAGTGAATTAAAGGCATTGGATAAAATTTTAAATACAAAAAGTGGAATTATTTTTATTTCAAACTTCAAAAGAATTTACAATATAACCAAAAAGTCTGAAACACTGCCAAATTCTTTAATAGTAAAAGAAGAATTGTTGATTTTGAAAGAGGAAATGCAATTATATAATTTTTTAACTAAGTTATCAAAAAGTAATAAAATTAGTTCAGAATTAAATTACAATAAAATTCAATCAGATCATTTTAATGAATTCAATTCTTTAATTGAAAAGTTTTTTGATAATGTTTTAGTAAATGATAAAAATAACCACATTAAGAATAACCGAATAAAACTTTTAGAAAGTATCAAGCTTAATTTTGAAATGATTTGTAAATTTCAAATATTAAAAATTTAATTATTTTTTACTTAGACCAGAGAATCTTTTATTAAATCTAGCAACTTGCCCGCCAGAATCCATTATTCTATGTTGACCTGTCCATGCAGGGTGAGATGCTGGGTCAATGTCTAATTTAAGAGTATCACCTTTTTTACCCCAGGTTGACTTTGTTATATATTTTGTACCATCTGTCATTTCTATATTAATTTCATGATAGTCTGGATGTATATTTTTTTTCATAATTACCTCGAATACTTTGTATATGAATGCAATTTAAAAAAAAATCAAGTTTTTACTTAAGCTTTTTAAAAAGTTTTCTTAACATACTTCTTTCAAATGAAAGAAAATAATTAAATTCACCAAATATGGTGGCAATTGAAATTAGAACTAATTGATATAATGGAAAAATAATAATTATTCGTAAAAATAATAGAATAAACATATTTTCTATAATTTCATTTATTTTAATAAAATTAATAATAGGTTCTGATAAAACTATAGTTAAAGAACCGCTAATACCAAAAATTATGAATATTAGTATCAGATGATTTAAAGATTTAGCCTTAAAATATTTGATAAATTTAATTATCATTATTAATAATTAATTTCTGAGTAATTTTCATTTCAATTCTTCGATTTTTCATTCTTCCTATTTTTGTGTTTGTGTTGTCAATAGGTTGAAAGCTTCCATAGCCAGAAGCAAATAATTTTTTAGGATCTAAGCCTTGATTAATAAAATATCTTAATACTGATAAAGCCCTTTTAGTAGATAATTCCCAATTATCTTTATAAATTTGTCCTTTTCTAACAGGCAAATTATCTGTGTGCCCTTCAATTTGTAAAATCCAATTTGAATCTTTGGGTATATCTTTGTCTAAATTTAACAAAATCTCTGCAAATTTTTTCAATTCAATTTTACCTTTTTCTCCTATTTCAATTGAACCGGTTTCAAATAAAACTTCAGATTGAAAAACAAATCTATCCCCAACAATTTTAATTTCAGGAATATTTTTTATTTTTTCTTTAACAGTTCCAAAAAACATTGACTTAAATTTTTGTAACTCTTCAACTCTTCTAGCTAAAGCAGAATTTAAGGTCGATTTCAATTGTAAATTTTTAATTTTTTCTGCTTTATCCTTTTTTTCATACACGTCTAATAGAGAATTAAGCTTATTAATTTTTTCTTTTAAGTTTGAGATAAGTATATTTAAATTACTAACTTCTTTTTTTTTATCATTAATAATTTTATTGTAGTTACTTTCGGCTTTATTTTTATCTAAAAGTTTTTTTTGTAAACTACTTAGTTTTTGATCTTTACTTTCTAAAATCTCCGATTGCTCAGAAAGTTTAAATTCATTTTTATTTATTTTGGCTTTTAAATTTGTTATTAAGCTTTTATTTTGAAGTAATTCTAAATCTTTTTTATCTAATTCACTTTGAATACTGAAAATATTAGCAGATAATCTTTTTGTCATTTCCTTTTCAATACTTAATTGATTTGTTATTTTTAAAATTTTTGCCTCTAATTGGGTTAAGGCTTGATCTTTACCACTTAATTTTTGGCTAATATAATATTGAGATATAACAAATATCATCAGTATAAAAATTATAACTATAAGTAGACTAGCTAAAGCATCAACGAAACTTGGCCAAATAAAATTATCATTTTTATTTCTTAACTTGAGATAATGCATTTAATTATTTGTTTAATTTTTCAATTACTTTACTTAAAGCTCTTAATTCAAGGTTAATATTATTAATTAATTCATTGGAATGAATTTTATCATTTTCAATTATATTTTTGACGTTCATATTTAATTCATCAATTGAATGTTTAATATTTTTTTCGTCATCCAATTTTTCTGTCAAACGACTTAGGAGTAAATTTAGTTCATTTAACCTTTCAGATGTTTTAACTTTTTCATTTTCTGTGTTAATATAATTTTTTGATATTACAGCTAAATTTTCAAGAGCCACTTCTCCCAATTCAATGTTTTTTGTTTCACTTGGAGCTGTAAAAATAGCTTTTTGAGAAAGCCAATCTTCTAATTCATTGAAAAACCTATTGTTTGCTTGACTCACTTGTAAATCTAGAAATCCAAGTATAAGTGATGTGCCAAGTCCAAATAAAGAAGAAGAAAAAGCGGTTGACATTCCTTCCATAGGCGCATTCAGTCCTTTAATAATTTTGTCAAAAAAATTAGCATTATTTTCATTTACACTTGTCTCCAGTGACTGAATAACAGAAGATACAGATGATATCGTTTGAAGCAATCCCCAAAATGTTCCCAATAATCCTAAAAAAACTAATAATCCAATGATATATCTAATTATATCTCTATTTTCATCTAACCTTGAAGACACACCTCCAAGAATGGTTGATAAAGAATTTGCCGATAATGAAGAATTTTCATTTTTCTTTTCTAAAAGAAGAGCTGCGATAGGTGCGAGGAGTTCGGGTTTAATTTTAGATGTTTTATAATTATCAGGTAAAAAAACATCATTTTTTTTTACATATTGCAACCAATTGCCTTCTTTACTTAACCTAAATGTTTGTCTAAATGATAACAAAACGCCTGCAAAAAAGGTAAATATGATAAGCCCATTAATTTCTCTGTTACCTTCAAAAGCATCTTTTAAGGGATCATAAAGAAGATATGAAATAACCATTACTATTATTAATAGTAAAATCATTCTAAATGCGTATTTATTGGGGCTACTCATCTTTAAAAAAAACCATTTATATTAATATTCAAGTTTATCAAAAATAGTATCAATTTAAAATCTTAATTATTTTTTTATGTATTGTAGGATTGGCACAAATAAAAAAATTATTTTGATTTAAATTAACTTCTAAAAAAAAACCTCCAGCCTCTCTTAACAAAAGTTTACTTGATTGGATTAAAAATTGATCCATGTTTATTCCAATAAAGCAGTCTAATTTACCATTACATAACCAACTTATAGATACTATTGAAGAATTAAAAATTCTAAAATTTTTTATTGGTATATCATGTTTTAAAAAAATTTTTTCAATTTCTAAACTAGAATTATTTACTTGCAGTGAGATTAAGCTATTTTCTAAATATTTTCTATTTGATACTCTAATTCTATGGTCATTTAAAAAAGCTCCTTTCCCTTCTTCAGTAAAATAGAAATCATTTCGAAGCGGGTCGTAAATAGAGGTTGCAATAATTTTATCATTAAAAAATACAGAAATTGAGCTTGAAAAAATTGGAATAGATCTTTTAAAATTTTCTTTACCACTCAAGGGCTCTAATAACCAATAATAAGTATCTTTCTTGCTAGAAGAATACTTATCATTTAAAAATTTCCACTCTGGTCTACAATAAGTTAAATAATCTTTAAGATTATATTCAATAAATTCATATGTTTTGTTGAAAAATCTATCAATTTTACCATCTAATCCTTGAAGATTTTCTATTTCACCAAAGTCTCTGTATATTCTTCTATTAACTTTATTGTAAGCAGTCTTCATTACATTTATTAATGGAGATATGTTAGACATAGCATTTAATGAATATTATAATTTAGATTTTTCGACATAAGTACCGTCGGACGGTTTAATTATGATTTTAGTACCAACTTCAATGTGACCAGGTACCATAATTTTTATGCCATTATTAATAGTCGCAGGTTTGTATGATGAAGATACAGTTTGACCTTTAATAACAGCATCTGCTTCTATAACTTCAACTTCACAAGTTTCAGGTAAATCAATTGATATTATTTGAGATTCAAATGAGTTAACTAAAACTTCCATTCCATCTGATAAATAATGTTTTTGATCACCAATAATATCTGAATTAACTTCTAATTGTTCGTATGTTTCTAATTCCATAAAAACAAAGTTATTATTTTCTTGAAATAAATAACTACATTTTTTTTCATCTAAAATAATTCTATCTACATTTTCAGTAGATCTAAATCTCTCATTTAATTTTCTATTATCTTTAACATTTTTTAATTCTGTTTGAACAAATGCCCCACCTTTTCCAGGTTTAACATGATTTAATTTAACAACAGTCCATAGCTCATTATTGTGAGTTATTAAATTACCAATTTTTAATGAATTAGCATTGATTTTCATCACTTGCCTTTGTAAATATCTATGATCTGAGATAGTAGGTCTAAAGCTTCTTTTTTTGGTCTTTGAAAAGAATTTCGGCCAATAATTGATCCAAAACCACCCCCAAGGTGAATTTCTCTTATTTCATTCAATAAGCCTTTTGTGTCTTTAGCTGAACCACCTGAAAAAATTACTATTCTTTTTCCCTGAAAACATGATTCAACTACGTTTTGTATTCTATCTCTAAGAGATGATATAGGTATGTTATTATCAACATACGCTTTTTTTGCGTTTGAATCTTCGAGAAATTCTGTTGGCGGTTTTACTTTTATAATATGTGCTCCAATTAATGCAGCCATATGAGCGGCATAAGAGACAATGTCTATAGCGGTTTCACCTTCTTTACTAATGTTTCCTCCTCTAGGATAACTCCATACAACTACAGCTAATCCATAGCTCTTTGCTTCAGCAGCTAATTCTTGAATTTCGGATAGCATATTAAGAGAATCGTCTGATCCAGGATAAATAGTAAAACCTATAGCTGAACATCCAAGTCGGATTGCTTCAGATATTGAGCCGGTTAAAGCTTGTGTTGGCGCATCACTATTTCTGCTAAGAGAATTAGAACTATTAATTTTTAAAATTAAAGGTATTTGCCCAGCATACGAGCTTGCACATGTTTCTATTAAACCTAATGGAGCTGCGAATGCAGATAAACCAGCATCTATTGCCAAATTAAAATGATATTCTGGATCATAAGCGTCAGGATTCACAGCAAAAGATCTTGCTGGGCCATGCTCAAAACCCTGATCAACTGGTAGAATAATTAATTTACCTGTACCACCTAGTTTTCCATGCATCAGAATCCTAGCTAAATTAGCTCTTACACCTGGATTGTCTGATTTATAGTTATTTAAAATACTAAATACTTTTCTGGTTATTTTCATAATTGCTCCATAAAGATGATGTTAACAGAATTATAAAAAAAAATAAGAATTATCAATCAATTTATAAAAAGTTTTTATCTTTAGAATTTTATAGTATTATGATTTATAAATTTGATGAAAGTAATAAATGGAAAATAATCAAAAAGACATCGTTGAAAAATTTGAAAAAGTTAAGCTAGAAATTGATCAGTCCATTAAAAATTTTGAAGCAAAAGTTGCCGAAATGATTTCAAGTAAAAAATTAAATGATGAACTAAAAGAGGATATTCAAAAATTAGGAACTATAATAAACGAAGTTGACGATAATTTAATAAATCTTAAAAATATGTTAAAATAAATGGTTGATCAAACTGTAGTTAAAATTGAAGTTAATGGTAAAACTTATCCAATTTCCTGTAAAATAGGAGAAGAAGAGAGATTGATAGCTTCTGGAAAACTTTTATCTGAAATTATAAGTACACTAGATGATCAAGATAATAAAATTTCTGAAAGTAAAATTTTGCTAATGGCAGCTCTTATTTTAGCCGATAAAAATCTTCGTAATGCTATTGATAATAGCGAATCAGTTTCGCATGAGGTGTTTGATTTAAATGATGTGGTTACATGGTTGGAAAAATTAAATTTAAAATTTAAGAATATTGAAAGATTAATTAACAACAGTTAACATATATGTGGTGGCTGAAAACTATCGTTAGGTGCTTTAACCCTGGGGCCATAATTTCTCTTAAGGGAACTGCCTCTGATTTGATTTTGGTCAAGTTATGTGGTGCCCACCTGTATAACAGGCAACAGAGGATAACTTGCCGACGTTTTTTTTGGCTACCGTAAATACATCATGAAATCTAAATTAAAACTGCGAGAAAAATGTCTAGAAGAACGTAAAATATTTTTTAAAAAGAAAGGTAATGATTGCTTAAAAGAAATAGATATTAACTCAATAATTTCTGACATTAAATCTAAAATAAGATTAACATCAGTAGGAATATATTATCCTATAAAATCAGAAATTTCACCGCTAAAATTAATCAAAATTTGCAAAAAATTGTCTGTAAAAGTCGCCATACCTGTCATTGATAAAAACGTTAATGAATTAATTTTTTCTAAATTTGATAAAGAAAATATTTTAGCTAAAAATAAATATGGTATCAATGAGCCAACTAAAATTAATCAAATTACTCCAGATGTAATTTTTGTTCCGATGGTTGGATTTGATAAAAATTTAAATCGTTTGGGTTATGGAAAAGGATATTATGACAGAACAATATCAAAATTAAGAAAATTAAAAAAGATATTTGTTATTGGCTTGGCTTATGATAATCAGATGGTTCGTAATATACCAATAGAAAATCATGACGAAAAAATGGATATCATTCTAACAGATAAAAAAATTTATAGGTAAGAAGTTTGTAAAAATGAAAACATTATTTATTGGTGATATTGTTGGAAGAAAAGCAAGACAATTTGTTATTGAAAAAATTAAAGAATTTAAACGAGATAAACGTTTTGATTTAATTATTGTTAATGTTGAAAATTCAGCTGGTGGATTTGGAGTTACTCCAGAAATATGTGATAATTTTTTAATAAATGGAGCAGACGTTTTAACTTCTGGTAATCATATCTGGGATAAAAAGGAAATAATTCCATACATTAATGACACTAATAAATTACTTAGACCAATGAATATGGCTGAAGGAACTCCTGGACTTGGTATTACAATAATAAATACACAATTTGGAAAAATAGGTGTTGCTAACGTAATGACAAATCTATTCATGCCTAAATCAAGTCCTGTTTTTGAATTATTAAATCAAATAAAACTTAAATTTAACTCTAATGATAATCTTTGTTTTTCTCTTGTAGATGTTCATGGAGAAGCGACTTCAGAGAAGTTGGCAATTGCTCATCTCTTGGATGGTCATGTTTCAGCAGTAGTAGGCACTCATACGCACATTCCTACAAGTGATCATAGAGTGTTAGTAAATGGAACAGCATATATAACAGATGTCGGCATGAGTGGAGATTATAATTCAGTTATAGGAATGGAAAAAAAAGCAGCTGTATCAAGGTTTCAATATCCAAACAACAAACACCCTAGATTGACTGTTGCAGATGGCCCTCCGACTTTATGTGGCGTTATAATCAATACAAAAAAAAATGGATTGGCTGAATCTATCAAACCTATTAGAATAGGTGGAGTAATTGATAACGTAGGAATATAGAAAAGACTAATGGCAGGACATTCTAAATTCAAAAATATAATGCACCGAAAAGGTGCTCAAGATGCAAGACGAGCAAAAAAATTTGCTCGATTAATAAAAGAGCTTCAAGTTGCTGCTAGGTCAAGCACGGACCCTGAAAGTAATCCAAGGTTAAGGACAGCTTTATCAGCTTGTAAGTCAGCAAATATGCCAAAAGATAATATTCAAAGAGTCCTAAATAAAGCTAATTCTGGCGAACAAGATAATTTAGAAGATATCAGGTATGAAGGTTATGGTCCAGGAGGGGCTGCAATTATTGTAGAGGCATTGACAGATAATCGAAATAGGACTGCTTCTGAAGTCAGATCATCATTTACAAAATATAATGGTAATTTAGGCGAAAGTGGTTCTGTGAGTTATTTATTTAAAAATCTTGGTTTAATAATATATGAAAAAAATGAAAAGTTTGACGTTGAAGAAGTTTTAGATTTTGCTATCGAAAATGGAGCAATTGACGTTGATTTTGAAGAAAATAAAATCGAAATTTTATCATCTATACCAGACTTTAATGATCTTCGTGATAAACTAGAGGGTAAATATGGTTTGCCAGAACAATCTGAGTTATCGTGGATACCTGAAAATTATATAAATCTTGATGAAGAAAAAAGTTTATCAATGTTAAAATTTTTAGAAGCATTAGACAATTGTGAAGATGTACAAAATGTTTTTGGGAATTTTAATTTAGACCCAAAAGCTTCAGAGAAGTTTAATTGAAGATTTTAGGTATAGATCCTGGTTTAAGAAAAACAGGTTGGGGATTGGTTGTTTGGAAAAATAATTCTTTTAGTTATATAAATGATGGCTTTTTTTTTCAAAATGATGAACTTGAATTAGGTCAAAAGCTCCTAAGAATATTTGATCGCTTAAGTTTGTTAATTAAAGAAACAAAACCTGACTTGATAGGAATAGAACAAACATTTGTAGGTTCAGGTAATGTTTCTAGTTTAAAACTTGGAATGGCAAGAGGTATATGTATTTTATCGGCTGCAAAATCAGGCGTAAAAATTCTTGAAATCCAACCTAAGCTAGTAAAAAAAAATATCACTGGTTCAGGGGTTGCTACAAAAGACCAAGTAAACCTAATGGTTAAAAATATTTTAAATATAGTTCCTAAAAATGAAGATAGTTCTGATGCTCTAGCCGTGGCAATGTCAATACAATCAAAATCTATTGGAAAACTTGATAATGGTGAGTATTCTAGTAAATTAGATCAAGCGATTGCAAATGCTCTTGAAAAAGAAAAAGTAAATATACAGAAATGATATCAACATTAACTGGAAAACTAAAAATAAAGTTAAATAATCAAATTGTTATTGATGTTAATGGTGTTGGATATTGTTTGCAGGTATCTAAAAACACGTTGGATGATATTGGAGAAGTTGATGAAACAGTGATTTTAAATACCGACCTTCAAGTTCGAGATGATAGTATTTTACTATATGGATTCAAATTCCAAAGTGAATTAAACATGTTTAAACTTTTACAATCTATTCAAGGTATTGGACCTCGTGCAGCTCTAGCAGTTTTATCTGCATTAACTGTTGAGCAAATAATAATTGCAATAAAATCCTCTGATAAGTCCGCTTTTCAGAAAGCAGACGGTATTGGTCAGAGAGTTGCAACAAGAATCGTGTCTGAGCTACAAGAAAAAATTGATCAATTTTCTTTAACAAATAGCAAAATTAATTTTAAAGATTCAAATATACAATCTCATGGAGCAGAACTAAATAAAAATATTAGGGATGATGCTATTTCAGCAATAGTAAATTTAGGCTATTCCAAAAGTGATGTTTTTTTAGTAGTAAACTCAATATGTAATGAAATTGATAATGATAAAAAACTTTCAATAGAAAAAATAATTCCATTAGCATTAAAAAAGTTGTCAAAATAAAAAAATGAATGAAGATAATATATCTAATGAAGATCTAGAAGCTGGTTCGAATAATACGTTTGACTTGGCATTAAGACCAAAAAAGCTAAATGATTTTATTGGTCAGAAAAAAGTTCAAGGGAATTTATCTACATTTATTAGAGCTGCATCAGAAAGAGATGAACCAATGGACCATATATTACTGCATGGTCCTCCTGGTTTAGGGAAAACAACTTTAGCCCATATTGTTGCATCAGAATTGCATGTTAATATACGAACAACATCTGGACCAATATTAAATAAAACTGGAGATTTGGCGGCTATACTTACAAACCTACAGCCAAAAGATGTTCTATTTATAGATGAAATTCACAGGCTATCAAATGTAATTGAAGAATACTTATATTCAGCTATGGAGGATTTTCAAATTGATTTAATTATTGGTGAAGGGCCTGGAGCAAGATCAATTAGAATTGATGTTCCTCCTTTTACCTTAGTTGGCGCAACTACAAGAGCTGGATTGTTAACGACCCCTTTACGAGATAGATTTGGCATTCAAATAAGGATGGAGTTTTATAATAATAATGATTTAAAAAATATTTTAAAAAAATCATCTTTAAAATTGAACCTTAAATTAACAGATGATGCGGCACTATCAATTGCTGAAAGATCGAGAGGAACTCCAAGAGTTGCAGGAAGATTGTTAAGACGTATCAGAGATATATGTTTTGTAAAAAAATACGAAAAAATTGATAAAAACTTTGCAATTGAAGCGCTTGAGCAGTTAGATGTTGATCAATTTGGGTTAGATGCACTTGATAGAAAATATATGCAAATCATTGTAGAAAAATACCAAGGTGGGCCAGTTGGTTTAGAAACTATTGCTGCAGTGTTATCAGAGCAAAAAGATTTAATAGAAGAGGTTATAGAACCATTTCTTTTACAAAAAGGGTTCATTGAAAGATCTAAAAGAGGAAGAATTGTAACCAAAATTGGCTGGCAACATTTAGGGTTAGAACCGACTAAAAAAAACAATGATCAAATTAATTTTCTTTAAAAATAATAATTAGTTGATGGAATATTTGCTTAAATCTGAAATTAATAATTTGATTAATGGAGAAATAATTAATGATACTCATTACTATATCACAAGAATATTTTATGAAGATACTGATGCAGGTGGTATAGTTTATCATGCTAATTATTTGAAATATTTTGAAAGAGCAAGGACATCTCTTTTAAATTTAATTAATATTGATCAAAAAAAATTACTTGAAAAAAAAAAATTAGGATTTGTCGTAAGAGATATTAATTTAAAAATTAATAAATCATTTCAACTCAATCAAATTTTACTTGTAAAAACTTGCCTTAAATCTGCCAAAAAGTCTTGTATAGTCCTCAAACATAATGCTTATGAAACAATTCAAGATACTATTAGTGAAAATCCAAATGTATCATGTGAAATTCAAATTGTAATGATTAATGATAAAAACAAAGTAAAAGATATTAGTAAAATTTTACATCATCCTTTTTTTAAACTTACATGAGGTAATAAATGAGTGACCAAAAATTAAATACACCTTCTTCATCAGAAATGCAGATAGACAATTTGCAATCAAATGATTTTTCACTTTTAGAACTCTTTTTTAAAGCAGATGCAGTGGTTATGTTAGTAATGCTATCTTTAATTTTTTTATCAATCTGGTGTTGGGCGATAATATTTAACAAATACTTTAAGTTTAAAAATGAAATAAAAACAAGAGATAATTTTGAGCAATATTTTTCAACATCTGAGATTGACCATTCTGCTCTAGAAAAATTCATTAAAGAAAAAATAGAATCCAATACTTTCAATTCTTTTGAAATAATTTACTTTAATGCGAAATTAGAGTTTTCTAAAGTTACTTCAACTGGTAGACCAGTTAATTTAAATTCATTTGTAGAAAAATTAGAAAGTATAATCTCCTACACAATTACTAAAGAAAGACATAGACTTGAGAGAAGCATGACAGTATTAGCTTCAATTGGCTCTATATCTCCATTTATTGGTTTATTTGGAACTGTTTGGGGAATAATGAATTCTTTTCAATCTATAGCAATGAGTAACAATACAAGTTTAGCTGTGGTTGCTCCGGGTATTGCGGAAGCTTTATTTGCAACAGCATTAGGTTTGTTCGCTGCAATTCCTGCGGTAGCTGCTTACAACAAGTATTTAAAAGATATCGATATGTTTAATGATAAGAGTGATCATTTTGGTCAGTATGTTGGACTTTATTTCACTCAAGAAATAGATAAAAAATAATTAATAAAGACATATGAAATTTGATTTTAAAAAAAACAAAATGGGAAATAAGTCATTTTCTCAAATTAACGTTACCCCATTTGTAGATGTTATGCTTGTTTTATTAATTGTATTTATGATTACAGCTCCATTACTAACTGTCGGTGTTAAAGTAGATCTTCCAAAAACTAAAGCTTCACAATTAAATCAAAAAGGAGACCCATTGGTCATTTCAGTGAAGAAAAATGGAATTGTTTATATCCAAGATAGAAAAATTGAAATTTCAAAGATCATACCACAAGTAAAAGCTATTTCTGAGAATAATAAAAATATAAGAATTTTTGTTAAAGGAGATAAAAATGCTAATTATGGATCTGTTTTAAATGTACTTGCAAGGATTAAATCAGCTGGATATTCAAAGGCAACTTTAGTAGCAAAACTAAAAAATTAATTTATGGCTTTATCATCTATCTTATCAATTGGATTACATTTAACCATTTTTCTGTTTTTTTATTATGGGCTTCCTTTTTCAAAAATAAAAGACAGAAAAGAGACAACAATTCCTCTAATTTTTGAAGAAGAATTAGAAGTTTCAAATAAAACAAATCTAAAAATTAATGAAAAATTAGTTAAGCCTCAGACAAATAAACAAATTATTAATACAATAAAAAATTCACCAAAACCTAAACCTAAGCAATTAACAGAAGAAAAAATAGATAAAAAAACTGAAAAATTACCGTTAAAACCAATTATTAAACCTAAGCAGAAAATAAAAAAAACAGTTGAAAAAAAAATAGAAAAAAAACCATTTAAAAGACCTTCAAACAAAATAAAAAGAAAAAATAGAAGTTCTTCTTCTAAAGCAATCCTAAGAAATTTAGCGGAAGCTAATGTGATTAACCAAAAAAAAGATATTGTTAATCAAATTAAAGAAAGTCTAAAAAATCAAAATCAAAATTTAAATGTGACTGAAGAAAAAAAAGCAACAGCTACAGAAATAGATATATTAAGAAATCACGTTAGACAATGTTGGAATGCTCCATATGCTGCAAATGAATTAAACAAAATTATTAATCTTAAAATTTTTACTAATCCGGACGGGTCTGTTGTAAATGTTCAAATTATTGATGTAGTATTCTACAAAAATGATCCTGTTTACAGAGCAGCAGCTGATTCAGCTAGAAGAGCTGTAAAAGATTGTTCTCCATTACCTCTCCCAAAAAATAAATATGAATTGTTTAAGGTTTTTACTTTTAATTTTGACACATCATTTATAAACGGTTAGATGATGCCTTATTTATGCCCAAAACAACTTCTAAGTAAGTTATATGTTTAAGTTTGTTATATCGATATACCTTTTGCTTTTTATAAGCGTATCTAATGCAAAAGATTTACAAATTGACATAAATTCTGGTCAAGTTGAACCTTTGCCAATTGCTATAGCTGATTTTACAGATAGAGCTGGTGAAACAAGTTCGCTTGGACGTTCTATCTCAAATGTTATTACAAATAATCTTGTTGGATCAGGTCAATTCAAAGCTTTAGAGACTGCGGCTTTTATTGCTCCACCAACCAGCCCTTCAGTAAGACCTAATTTTAATGATTGGAAACCTTTTGGAATTAAAGCTTTAGTCACAGGTGCCATCAAAGAAGAAAATAATAACAAAATTGAAGTTGAATTTCGACTATGGGATGTGGTTTCAGAAACAGATATGATTGGTTTAAGGCTAACTGTAGATAAAGCATCTTGGAGAAGGGTTTCCCATATTATTTCTGACTTTACATTTGAAAGATTAACAGGAGATAAAGGTTATTTTGATACTAGGGTTGTTTATATTTCTGAATCTGGTCCATCTAACGCAAGAAAAAGAGATTAGCAATTATGGATCAAGATGGAGAAAATCATCAATTTTTGACAAATGGAAATTTTTTAGTTCTTACTCCTAGGTTTTCTCCAAATACACAAGAAATTACATATCTAGCTTATTACAACAACGAACCGAGAGTGTATATATTTAATCTCTTAACTGGTGAACAAGAAATGTTGGGTTCATTCCCAGGTATGACATTTGCCCCAAGATTTTCACCTGATGGTAGTAGTATTATTATGAGTTATTCTAATAACGGGGTTACAGACATTTACACTATGAACATAAAAAATCAAAATGTTAAAAGAATTACTAATAGCCCTTCAATCGATACTTCACCGAGTTTTTCTCCAGATGGTAAGCAAATTGTATTTAATTCTGACCGCGGAGGTACACAGCAACTATATGTAATGGATGAAAAAGGTAGAGGGGTTAAAAGGATTTCTTTTGGTAAGGGAAGATATGCTACTCCAGTTTGGAGTCCAAAAGGTGATTTGATTTCATTCACCAAAATGTACAAAGGTTTATTTTATGTTGGGGTTATGAAACCTGATGGCTCAGGTGAAAGATTGTTAGCAAAAGGTTATTTAGTTGAAGGACCTACATGGGCCCCAAATGGACGAGTTTTAATGTACTTTAAACAAAATAGGCCTAAAAATAAAAAGACAGGAAGTGTTAATCTTTACAAAATTGATGTTGCAGGTTTTAAGGAATTGAAGATCATCACACCAGCAGATGCTTCTGATCCAGCTTGGTCACCACTAATACCCTGATTAAACATTAAACCCTTGAATTTTATTATTAACTAGGTTAATGTGAGCAAATTTTTAATTAAGGCGAAATCTTATTTATTATAAGGAGCAATTATGTTTAATAAATTCATTTTAGTTGTTGGTGCATTATTTTTCTTAGCATCATGTGAAACAGCTACACAAGATGCAGTCAAAGGTACTGCTGGTGCTGGAAAAGCAAGTGCTACTGCAAAAGCAGGTAAGGCATCTATTTTCGGATCAGCTAAAGAAACACCGGCTGATAAACTGATCGCCGTTGGTGATAGAGTTTTATTTGATTATGATTCATCTGAATTATCATCTGAAGCAAAGCTAACTTTAGACAAACAATCAAGATTTTTAAGAGTTAATTCTGATTTGACTTTTACTATTGAAGGTCACTGTGATGAGAGAGGTACAAGAGAGTACAACTTAGCATTAGGTGAAAAAAGAGCTACAGCAGTTAGAGATTACTTAGTTATTGAAGGGATAAGCCCAGACAGAATTAGAGTTATTTCTTATGGTAAGGAAAAGCCAGCAGTTGTTGGTTCAAATGATATGGCTTGGTCTAAAAATAGAAGAGCAGTAACTACAATAGACTAAATAAAAAATAGATTTCGCCTTAATTTTGCTATTTTTTGATATAATGAATATAAAATGAAAAATTTTTTATTATATTTTTTATGCATAGTCCTGTCCCTTTTTTATTCTAATATAAGTTTTACTCAAGAAGCTGGGCTTAAAGGTATTATAAAAAAACAACAAGATAAAATTCAACTAATTGAAAATAATCTTAAATCTCTGATTGGTGCTCTTGAAAATAAAGATGTTAATAAATCAATTTCAGATCAGCTGAATAAAATTGAAAATGATCTATCAAAAATTACAAATCAATATCAAAATTTGTCTAAATATGCATATGAACTTGAGTTTAGAATTAATAGAATTGAAACCAATCTAAAATTAACTCCAGCTTTAAAATCAAGATCTAACGATATTAATGAAGATATGTCACTTAAAAGTGATGTTAAACCAAAGGCAAAAATTAAAACTCAGGGATTAGATTCAAAAACACCTGGAGTTCTAGGTTTTATTAAAACTGATGAAGAAAAGTCAGATGAAACAAATGAAAATGAAACTGAAAAAAAAGTTGAACAAAAAAAAGTGGATCAATATCCAAGTAACCCCAATGATCATTTTAAGTTAGCTGAAGGTTATTTGTTAAACGATCTGAATAAAGCAGAATTGGCATTTAAAAATTTTATTTCAACTCATAAAGATAACGATAAAGTCGTAGATGCAGAATACTGGTTGGGTAGAATTTTATTTATGCAGAAAAAATATTCTCAAGCAGCGTTAGCATTTGCAGAATTCAACGCAAAATACCCTGATGATAAAAGATATGAACAAATCTCTTTGTTAATTGCAGAAGCCACCGTTGAATACGCACCAAAGGACTTCATTTGTAAAATATTGATACAAACATTTGACTCGATCGATAATCCATCCGCAAAATTCGTGAAAAGAATAAAGCAACTCAAAGAATTAAATTCTTGCTCTAATGAATGATAAATGATTTTAAAAGTTTATTTAATCAAAATTCTATTATAATCAATAATGACGTGGTAGTTGGACTATCAGGTGGTTCAGATTCTATATTTCTACTCTATTATATTAAGTATTTGAAAGAACATTTTGGATTTTTGGGATCAGTATTTCCAATTATAGTCGATCATAGACTAAGAATTGAATCTAATGATGAGGCTTTAAAAACAAAAAAATTAGCTACTAAACTAGGTTTTGATCCAAAAATTATTAAAATTAAAGATAGATATGCTTCTGGAAATCTTCAAAATTGGGCAAGAATAAGAAGAAGAAATATCTTATACAATGTTGCACAAAAACATTCAGCAGATATTGTTTTAGGACATCATTACGATGATCAAATTGAAACAATTTACATGAGATTAATGAAATCTTCTGGGTTTGATGGTTTAATCGGTATAAAAGAGGTTACAAAATGGAAAGAGATTAAAATTTTAAGACCTTTATTAAAAATAAAAAAAATAGAAATATTAAATTTTCTTGCAAGTAAAGAAATCTCATACGTTACTGATAAATCAAATTTTGATTATAAATTTGAAAGAGTGAAATCAAGAAAAGTGCTTAAATTGTTTAAAGAAAATAAATTTTGTAATATTGAAAAAAAATTGTATAAATTATCAACTATTTCAAAGCGTTTTTCTGGATCCTTAAATAAAATTGAAAATATTTGGAAAAATGATAATGTCATTTATTATCCGCATGGATCTATCTCAATTGATTTAGAAAACTTTTTCCTCCTTTTTAAAAAGAATATATTGTTTAGCTCTTATCAACTTGGAAAGTTAATTAAAAACGTAGGTGGCAATGATTTTTTGCCAAGAAAAATAAATTTAATTCAAAAATTAAGAGATTTTTTTAATGGTAAAATTAATAAATTTACTATCAATAATGTTGTAATCTTTAAAAAATTAAAATGTATTAATTTAATTAGGGAAAATAGAAATATTAAATTTGAGTTAGAGGTACTTAAAAATAAATTGCTTTTTTTTGATAATAGATTCTTAGTTCTAAGTAAATTTAATGGCAAACTAGTTTCTGATAACAATCATTTAAATATTTTAAATGATTTTGGTGATAATGAATCAATGTCTAAATCTTATAAATATATTAGTTCTACTATCCCAAATTTAAAAACACTTGAAGGTAAGATAATAAAACCCTATTTATATACTATAGACAATAAAAATATTAATAATAATTTAAAGATAAAATCTAATTATGATTTGATCTTTATCAAAGGTAAGATCTGACACTATGAAAAATTTTAGTAAAAATATATTTATATGGATAATAATCTCTTTAATTTTGGTTGCTCTTTTCAATGTATTTGACAATACATCAAGCAGTAAAACAGGTAATGTAATTGCCTATTCTGACTTTGTTAAAAGAATAAATAGTGGTGAGATCAAGGAAGTTAAAATAGATGATGATAAAATTAGTGGGAGTACAAGCGATGGGATTCCATTTTATTCTTATGTACCAAAAAATACGGAGCTTGCTAATGAATTATCTTCTAAAGGTATAAAAGTAATTTCTGAACCACCAGAATCATCAATGCCAGGCTTTTTAAGTGTGCTCATATCTTGGTTTCCAATGTTATTGTTTATTGGTGTTTGGATATTTTTTATGAGACAGATGCAAGGTGGAGCTAAAGGTGCTATGGGGTTTGGAAAATCTAAAGCTAAACTTTTAACTGAGCATAAAGATAAAATAACATTTAAAGATGTTGCTGGTATTGACGAAGCTAAATCTGAATTAGAAGAAATTGTTGAGTTTTTAAAAGATCCATACAAATACGAAAGATTAGGAGGAAAAATCCCAAAAGGTGTTTTATTAGTAGGACCTCCTGGTACTGGAAAAACTCTACTTGCTAAAGCTATTGCTGGAGAGGCTGGAGTTCCATTTTTTACAATATCAGGTTCTGACTTTGTTGAAATGTTTGTAGGTGTTGGTGCATCAAGAGTAAGAGATATGTTTGACCAAGGAAAGAAAAGTGCACCATGTATAATTTTTATTGATGAGATAGACGCCATGGGTAGACATAGAGGAGCTGGTCTTGGCGGTGGTAATGATGAAAGAGAACAAACGTTAAATCAACTTCTTGTAGAGATGGATGGTTTTGGAACAAATGAAGGCGTAATTTTAATTGCGGCAACCAATAGACCAGATGTTCTAGATCCAGCATTATTGAGACCTGGGCGTTTCGATAGACAAGTAGTTGTTCCTAACCCTGACATGATTGGGAGAGAAAAAATATTGAAGGTTCACATGAAGAAAGTTCCTCTAGCTAAGGATGTTGAGCCTAGAGTAATTGCTAGAGGGACACCAGGTTTTTCAGGTGCTGATTTAGCAAATTTGGTCAATGAAGCCGCTTTGCTTTCTGCTAGAAAAGGAAAATTAGAAGTATCCATGGAAGAATTCGAACAATCTAAAGACAAAGTTATGATGGGTTCAGAAAGAAGATCTATGGTCATGACTGAGGATGAAAGAAAGTTAACAGCATATCATGAAGCTGGTCATGCTGTAGTAGCAATAAATTCTCCTGCGAGTGACCCTATACATAAAGCTACTATAATTCCAAGAGGAAGAGCACTAGGTATGGTCATGAGATTACCTGAGGGTGATAGAGTTTCCATGCCAATGAATAAACTCTATGCTGATTTAAGGGTTGCTTGTGGTGGTAGAATAGCTGAAGAAATGATTTTTGGTGAAGATAAAATCACGACTGGTGCTAGTTCAGATATTAGAATGGTGTCTGATATTGCTAGAAGAATGGTTACAGAGTGGGGAATGTCAGAGAAACTTGGGTTTTTAGCATACGATCCAAACGAACAAGAAGTTTTCTTAGGAAGGTCTGTTTCACAACAAAAAAATGTTTCAGATAAAACAGCATCCGTTGTTGATGATGAAATAAGAACAATAGCTGATGGTGTTTATAATGACGCAAAAAAAATTCTTAAAAAACATAATAAACAACTTAAAGTCGTAGCTGAAGCTTTACTAGAGTATGAGACATTAACTGGAAAGGAAATCAAATTACTTTGCCAAGGAAAAAAAATTAACGTTTCTAAAAAACTTAAAAAGGCAACAGATAGCAAATCCACCCCTAAAGCAAAAAGTCCTAATAAGAAACGTGCTGGTATACCGATAAGTGCCCCAAATAGTTCAGTCGTTACTAGTGATAAAAGTGATGACTAAATATTGGAATGAATGTTATTGCCACAGATGATATTCTATTACCATTATCTTCTGAAAATTTAAAAACATATGTAATTCCGATCCTTGGAAATAAAAACAAATTAAAATCACCTTTAAAGCTGGCTGAGGGTTGGAGATTTTTTGAAGACGTTGTAATTTTACAAAAAAATAAAAATAATATTTATAAAAAGATTTTAAATTTTAATGAATTTATAAAGCTATCTAAAAGTTGTAAGAATTCAAAAAAAAAATTGGAGGAGATTTACCATAATTTAATATGTAAGAGAGTATCAAATATTAATTTAGATTTTTCCAAATGCAATTTAATGTCAGTTTTAAATCTTACTCCTGACAGTTTTTTTAATGCTAGCAGATTTGAAAACCTAGAAAATTTAAGAAAACAAATTGAAAAATTGAAGTTGCAAGAAGTTGATATAGTTGACATTGGAGCGGAATCCTCTAGACCAGGAGCAAAAAAAATTACATCTGATGAAGAAATAAGGCGTTTAAAATTGTTTTTTGATAATTTTAATGTTGGCTCACTAAATATAAAGTTATCATTAGATAGTAGAAATTTTGAAACCGCATCGTCTTTTATAGATTATGGTGTTTTAATTATTAATGATATTTCAGGATTTAAAGACAAGAAGTTTTTAAATTTACTATTAAATAAAAATGTATCTATAATAATAATGCATATGCAAAATAGCCCTGAAAAAATGCAAGAAAATCCATCATATGAATTTCCTGTAATAGACATCTATGAATTCTTTAAAGATAGAATTAAATTTTTATTAGAAAATGGTGTTAAAAAATCTCAAATAATTATTGATCCAGGTTTTGGATTTGGAAAAAACAAAAAACACAATTTAAATTTGCTAAACTATTTTCCTCTATTTCACTCTCTTGGATTCCCAATATGTGCTGGGTTAAGTAGAAAATCACTAATTGATAATATTTACAAAGATAAATATAAATCAGAAATTTCACCTGATGAAAGACTTTCTGGTTCATTATCTTTACAAAATATTGCGTTTTTAAATGGTGCTCAAATAATAAGAACACATGATATTTTTGAGGTGCAACAGTCTTTTGCTTGTCTAGAAGAAGTTTATATATAAATATAATAAAATAATGAAATCAAATTATAAAAAATTATTCGGAACTGACGGTATCAGAGGAACAGTTAATGGTGACAAAGTTAACGCTTTAATGGCTGTTAACATAGCTATGGCAGCAGGCGAATATTTTTATGGTAAAGCAGGTACAAAAAGGCCAAGAGTTTTAATTGGAAAAGATACAAGATTGTCAGGATATATGCTTGAACCTGCTTTAGTTGCAGGTTTCACTTCTCTTGGAATAGAAGCTATAACAACGGGACCTCTACCAACCCCAGGCGTAGCCCTTTTAACTAATGTTTTAAGATGTGATTTAGGCGTTATGATTTCTGCTTCTCATAATCCATACCAAGATAATGGTATAAAATTGTTTAATTCACAAGGTTACAAATTAAGTGATGACGTAGAATATGAAATTGAAAAATTGCTGAATAAAGGTCCTACTCTAACTAATTCTAAAAATTTAGGAAGAGCAAGAAGAATGGAAGATGCAATAGGAAGATATATTGAACTAATTAAATTAATTCTTAAAAAGGATGAAAATCTTAAAGGTATGAAAATCGTTTTAGATTGTGCAAATGGTGCTGGTTATAAAGTTGGAACTGAAGCATTATTTGAACTTGGTTGTGAAGTTGTTTCAATACATAAAGATCCAGATGGAACTAATATCAATGAAAATTGTGGAGCTATGTTTCCTAATGAAATGGCTTTAAAAACTAAAGAAGAAAAAGCGGATTTAGGAATAGCTCTTGATGGAGATGCTGATAGAGTTGTATTTTCTGATGAAAATGGAAACCTCATAGATTGCGATCAAATATTAGGTGTCTTAGCATTAAATTTGTATAACCAAAAAGAATTAAAAAATAATACCGTTGTTGGTACAATTATGACAAATATTGGATTTGAAAGTTTTTTAAATCATAACAATATCAAATTAAAAAGAGTTAATGTTGGTGATAGATATATCCTAGATGAAATGCTCAATAATAATTATAATTTAGGTGGTGAGCCTTCTGGACACGTTATTATGTCTGATCATACTAAATCTGGAGATGGATTACTTACAGCAATTAAAATAATATCTTTATTAAAAAAGTCTGGTAAAAAAGCTTCAGAATTCCTTAGACCATTTAGTATAACTCCTTATAAAATAAAAAATCTTAAAAAAATTAAAAATTATATTCTTGAAACTGAAAGTGTTAAAAATTCATTAAAAAAAATACAATCAGATCTTAAAAACAAACATAACGGAAGATTATTAGTTAGGCCATCCGGGACAGAACCCATAGTCAGAATTCTTGTAGAATGTGAAAATAATGATAAAATAGATCAATACATTTCAAAAGTTCAAGATTTACTTGTAAAAGAAAACTCTTTTGAATGAACAAACACAAGACACCAAGAGTTTTAATTATAGCTGGTTCTGATTCATCAGGTGGGGCAGGTATTCAGGCTGATATAAAAACACTCACAGTTTTTAAAGTATTTTCAATGACAGCGATAACGGCCATTACAGCTCAAAATACAAATGGAGTTAGTAGTGTTGAGTCTGTCTCGCTTGATCTTATAAAAAAACAAATTGACGACTGTATATCTGATATTGGTGTTGACGCGATTAAAATTGGTATGGTAAATAAGTGCGAAATATTTGATTTAATTTTTGAAGCTATAAAAAAATATAGAATTATTAAAAAAGGTATTCCAATAATTCTAGATCCAGTGATGTTTGCAAAAGGAGGATTTCCACTCCTAGAAAATCAAGCAATCTCAGCATTAAAAGAATTTGTTAATAAAGTAGATTGCATTCTTACTCCAAATATACCTGAAGCTGAAACTCTATCAGGAATGAAAATTTCAAATAAAAACGACATGATAAAAGCAGCAAAAATTTTAGAAATTAATGGGACATCTAGTATTTTGTTGAAAGGTGGGCATTTAAATGAAATTGATCTATGTGATATTTTATATGATAAAAACCAATTTTTTGAATTTTATTCAAAAAAAATTGATACAAAAAATACTCATGGCACAGGTTGTACAATCTCATCAGCAATTACAGCTAATTTATCAAAAGGTTTTTCTCTATATGAATCGGTTTCAATTGCACATAAGTATGTTTACAAATCTATACTTAAAGCTCCTAATTTGGGAAGCGGTCATGGTCCTTTAAATCATTTTCATGTAATTCCAGACTAGCTATAGTCTATTTAATTTCTTTATATTTAAATACCATTTTTGAATATTAGGTAAGTTTTTAAATAAATCTTCAGAACTACATTTTTCAGTCCACATGAAGTTTCCAAAAAATATAAAGTCTGGAAGACCAAGATTTTTTCCATTAAGAAATTTGTTATTTTCTAAAATTTTTTCGAAGGTTATTAAAGATTGATATAGTTGAATTTTTGATTTCTCTTTATTATTTAACAAGCTTTTAAGGGGTTTTTTTATTCTATCTTCACGAGATTTAATAAAATAGTCTTTATCGTCTGCATTTAAGATTTTTGGAATATCATTTGCAATTAATTTAAAAATAATTGGTAATAAAGATTTTGATGTCCAGAAATATAAAAAATGTGAAAAAACTTTAGTTTGTTCATTTGGTATTAATTTACTTTCTTTAAATTTATCATTTAACCAAACAAAAATATTCCAAGAATCAGAAACAATTTCCTCGTTATATTTAATGATTGGTACTAATGTTTGATTAGAAAAACTTATTTTATCTTTTTCGGTAAATCTAATTGGAATAGTATCAAAATCAACATTATTATAAATTAAACATAATTTAACATTCCAACATGGTGGGCTAAACCTAATATTATTTTTCCCACAAAGATCGTATAAAATTATTTTATTTTTCATTTTTATATTTATTGACTTTATTTGTTTAATCGTTATTTAAGTATTGGGTGCTGTTTCCCAACAAGCAGTAACATAAAGAAGAGGTTATTATGATTAAACCTGATGTCAAGCCTGAGAATAATAATTTTTCGTCTGGGCCATGTTCTAAAAGACCAGGTTGGAATTTCAGTGTCCTCAATAAAGCAATACTTGGTAGATCTCATAGATCGAGCGAAGCAAAATCCAGAATAAATTATTTAATTAAAAATGTTATAGAAATTCTTTCGATTCCGAATGACTATTTTGTTGGCATAGTTCCTGGCTCAGATACTGGTGCAGTAGAAATAGCGTTGTGGAATTTGATTGGAATTCAACCAGTTCAAATGTTAGTTTGGGATAGTTTTGGAAATGATTGGGCTAAAGACTTAAAAGAACAACTTAAAGTAAATGGTTTAAATATACTGAAAGCTGATTATGGCTCTATTCCTAATTTTGGTAATGTTAATTTTAATGATGATATAATTTTTAATTTTAATGGAACAACTGGTGGAGTTAGAGTTCCTAATTTAGATTGGATACCATTAAATAGAAATGGATTAACGATATGTGATGCAACTTCAGCAGCTTTTGCGATGGAAATTGATTGGCGTAAGTTAGATGTCGCAACTTTTTCTTGGCAAAAATGTTTAGGCGGTGAAGGAGGACATGGTATTTTAATACTTTCTCCAAATGCTGTGGAAAGAATCAACGTTTATAACCCATCTTGGCCAGTTCCAAAATTGTTTAATTTAAAGAAAAATAATAAAATCAACATTTCTATATTTGAAGGATCAACTATAAATACACCATCACTTCTTTGCATTGAAGATTTTATAGATGCATTAGAATGGGCAAAAAAAATAGGTAGTTTACAGGGGTTGATTGAAATATCTAACAATAACTTAAAATTAATTAAAGCTTGGGTTAAAAAAACTGATTGGGTTGATTTTTTAGCTAAGGATGAAATAACAATTTCAAACACTTCAATTTGCTTGAGATTTTCTGATAAAACTTTAAATGAGCTAGATGTTCAAAATCAAATGTTACTTGAAAAAAATATTGTTAAAATTCTTGAAAATGAAAATGTAGCATATGATATAGGTAGCTATAGATCAGCTCCTCCAGGTTTAAGGATATGGGGCGGTCCAACTATTAATCCAAAAGACATCAAACTTCTACTTCCATGGTTACAATGGGCTTTTGAAAATGCTTACAAATCAGTGAAAAAAGGGAACTAAAATGGCCAAAGTTTTAATAAGCGATAAAATAAGTGAATCTGCTATTCAAATTTTTAAAAATAATAAAATTGAAATTGATTACAAACCTGGGATTTCAGCAGATGAATTAAATTCTATCATTCATGATTATGATGGATTGGCAATTAGGTCTGCTACTAAAGTAACTGAAAGTATAATTGAAAAAGCTGAAAAGCTTAAAGTCATTGGAAGAGCAGGAATTGGAACTGACAATATTGATAAAAAAGCTGCTACAAAAAAGGGTATTATTGTTATGAACACACCATTTGGCAATGCTGTTACTACCGCAGAACACGCTATTGCCTTGATGATGTCATTAGTAAGGATGATACCATCTGCGAATGAATCCACACAGTTAGGAAAATGGGAAAAATCATCGTTTAATGGTGTTGAGGTTACTAATAAAGTTTTTGGTCTAATTGGATGTGGAAATATTGGATCTATTGTAGCAAGTAGAGCCATTGGATTAAAAATGAAGGTTTTTGCTTTTGATCCATTTTTAAAAGAAGAAAAAGCTAAAGAACTAGGCGTAAAAAAAGTTGATTTAGATGAATTATTGAGATTGTCGGATGTTATTTCATTACATACACCTTTAACTGAAGAGACAAAAAATATAATTTCAGCAGATGCAATTAATAAAATGAAAAAAGGATCAAGGTTAATTAATTGTGCAAGAGGGGGATTAGTAGACGAGAACGCATGTCGTGCTGCTTTAGAAAACAATCATTTAGCTGGAGCTGCTTTTGATGTTTTTGTTGAAGAACCAGCTCATAGTAATGTTTTATTCAATGCTCCAAATTTCATTGCCACTCCTCATCTTGGAGCCTCAACAAAAGAAGCACAAGAAAACGTTGCTCTTCAAATTGCAGAACAAATTTCAAATTTTTTAAATGATGGTGCAGTCTCTAATGCTTTGAATTTTCCTACCCTTACAGCTGAAGAAGCGCCACTTTTAAAACCATATATAAAGCTTTCGTATTTGCTAGGTACTTTTTTAGGACAGGTAACATCAGAAAGTATCAAAAATATTAGATTAGAGATGGAGGGTAAAGCTGCTACATTAAAAGACGAACCAATTATGGCTAATCTTTTAACTGGAATTTTAGAACCAAACTTTAACTCCATTAATAATGTGAATTCTAGAGAAATTGCAAATTCAAAAGGACTAGATTTTTCGACTATTAAACACGATAGAAGATGTGATTATGAAACTTTACTTACAGCATCTATCAAACATGAAAAAGGAATTAGAACAATATCAGGTACATTAATAGGTGGTTACATGCCAAGGATAGTAAGTATTCAAGGCATTCCTATAGAGTCAAGTTTCCCTAATACAGCTCTATATTTGAGAAATTACGATAAACCAGGTTTTATTGGCGATTTAGGACAATTGTTAGGTCAAAATAATATAAATATTGCTTCTTTTCACTTAGGTAGAAGAGAAAAAAGTGGTGAAGCAATAGCTTTAGTTGAAATAGATCAAATCATTGAGGAAAATGTACTAGATAAAATAAAAAATTTATCTCAAGTTGTAAGAGCTAATATAATTAATTTTAAGTAATATATATAAAAATATTTCATTATTTTAAAATTTATTTATATTAACAATCATTATGGATAGAGATACATTATTACCAGCTGGTTTTTCTGATAAAATCTTTCCTAAGTCACAAAAAAATTCATTAGTTATTGAAAAAATTATTAATTTTTTTCTAAATTATGGTTATTTAAGAATATCTCCTCCTTTAATTGAATTTGAAGAAACTTTGTTAAATCAAGGACCTGGATTAGCTTTAAAAAATAATTCATTTAGATTGATGGATCCTATTTCAAAAAAAATGATGGCAGTAAGGTCTGATATGACTACTCAGATATCAAGAATTTCAAGCAAACGATTGGCTCATTATCCAAGACCACTAAGGCTATCTTATTCTGGTGAGGTTTTAAGAGTTAATCCATCAGGGTTAAAACTTGAAAGACAGATTGCACAAGTTGGAGCTGAAATTATAGGTGATATAACTTGTGATTTGGAGATAGAAATCATTAGTATTGGTTTAAAAGTATTAAAAAATATAGATGTAGGTGACCTAACTTTAGATTTGAATTATCAAGACTTAAGATTAAGTTTTTTGAAAGATTTGTATGAAATGCCTGATAAAGAATTTTTAATTAATGCAATAGAAAAAAAAGATGTTAATTATTTAAAAAGTAATAATTTTCCAAATAAAAACAATATTTTAAACATAATTGAAGCTTCAGGACAATTTACAGATAAAAATGAATTTCTAGAAAAATTAAATAAAGAAAATAAAAATAATAAATATCTTCACCATTTACTGAAAGTATCAAGCTCAATGCAACAAATTTTTCAAGGCATAAGTATAGTTATAGATCCTTTAGAAAAAAGTACATTTGATTATCATTATGGTCTTACATTTACAATTTTTTCACAATCTTTGAATAATAGTATTGCTAAAGGTGGTACTTATAAAACAATTAATCAAGAAGATGCGACAGGTATTTCGTTATATGTCGATTTATTAGGAGAAATGAAAAAAATCTTTTTAGAAAAAGATAAGGTTTTAGTAGAACAAAACGACTTTAAGAATGCTGAAAATTTAATAGAGCAGGGTTACCAAGTAATTTTTTTTAAAAATTTAGACAATGACATCCTTAATTATGCTAAATCTATGAATTGTAAATATTTATTTAAAAATAAAAAATTAATACAAGTTTAGAGGCAGATATGTCAAATTTAACTATAGTTGGTACACAATGGGGTGACGAAGGCAAAGGAAAAATTGTAGATCTTCTTGCATCTTCTGCAGATGCTGTTGTAAGGTTCCAAGGTGGGCATAATGCTGGGCACACATTAGTAATAGATTCAAAAACATTTAAATTATCATTATTGCCAAGTGGAATAGTTAGACAAAAACTTTCTATTATAGGTAATGGTGTTGTTGTAGATCCAATTCATTTGGAAAATGAAATTAGAGAAATAACTAATCAAGGAATTGATGTGAATTCTTCTAATTTTGTAATTTCTTCAGATTGTTTTTTAATTCTACCAATACATAAATATATAGATTCTCTTAGAGAGAACCAAAAAAAAGGAAGCAAAAAAATTGGAACAACTGGAAGAGGGATCGGTCCTGCATATGAAGATAAAGTTTCAAGAAGGGGTTTAAGATTTTGTGATTTTAAAAACCCTAAAGAATTAGAAGAAAAATTTATTTCAATCTATAATCATCATAACGTTTGGATTGAGAAGTTTGAAGGTAAAAAAATATCTTATCATAATGATTTAAAATCTATCTCAAAATGTTATCAAAATTTATCAAGATACATTGATAACACTTGGTTATTATTAAAAAAATTAAATGATAATAAAAGGAAAATCTTATTTGAAGGAGCACAAGGTTTTTATTTAGATTTAGATCATGGTACATATCCTTATGTGACTAGCAGTAATACAGTTGCAGCCAATGCATCTATTGGATCTGGAGCCAATCCCAAGTATTTAAAAAAAATATTAGGAATTACTAAAGCATATACTACTAGGGTTGGTAATGGACCATTTCCAACAGAGGAGAACAATGATGTCGGAGAAAAGTTAGGTAAAATTGGTAAAGAATTTGGAACAGTTACTGGAAGAAAAAGAAGATGTGGATGGCTAGATATTTTGATGTTAAAAAAAGCGATCACTGTATCGGGAATCAATGGTTTAGTTTTAACAAAATTAGACGTTCTTGATACATTTAAAGATATTAAAATATGTACAAGCTATAATATTAACAATCAAATTGTTGAAGATTTTCCTAATGATATGTCAAATTTGAAAAATATCACACCAATTTATGAAACTTTAAGTGGTTGGGAAGAGACAACTAAAGGTGTTACAAAGTTCGTTGATTTGCCATTAAACGCTCAAAATTTTATAAGGAAAATAGAGATATTAGTTGAATGTAAAGTAGACATTATATCGACTGGTCCGGAAAGAGATGAATGTATTATTATAAATGGGATGTTTAACTAGACAATTTTTAACTCAATAGCTTTGTTTTTTACAATTTCTTGAAGCTTTTCAAATGCTCTTGTTTCTATTTGTCTAATTCTTTCTCGACTAACATTATATTCTTTTGATAAATCTTCAAGAGTTCTAGGATTTTCAGATAATCTTCTCTTAATAATAATGTCTCTTTCCCTATCTTTTAAAAAATTCAAAGAATCTTCCATCAATTTTTTTTTCTTGTTTAATTCCTGTATATATGAAATTCGTTGTTCTTGATCTTGTCTTTCATCTGCTAACAAATCTTGCCATTCACCCGACTCACCATCATTTTTACCTATAGGAGCATTTAATGATTGGTCATGGTTTGTCATCCTCCTATTCATATCTACGACTTCTTCATTAGATACATTTAATTTTTTAGCGATATGCTCAACCTGTTCTAAATTCATATCACCGTCTTCAATTGCATTAATTTTATTTTTAATTTTCCGTAGATTAAAAAAAAGTTTTTTTTGACTAGCTGTAGTTCCTAATTTTACTTGTGACCAGCTTCTTAAAACAAATTCTTGAATTGCTGCTTTTATCCACCACATCGCATAAGTTGCGAGTCTAAAACCTTTCTCTGGATCAAATTTTTTTACAGCGTGCATCATACCTATGTTTCCCTCTGCGATTAAATCAGAAATAGGCAGACCATATCCTCTGTAACCCATAGCAATTTTTGCAACTAATCTTAAATGTGACGTTACTAATTTGTGTGCAGCTTTACTATCACCTTTTAGATGCCATGCTTTTGCTAACATATACTCCTGATCTTTTTCTAACATCGGAAATTTTCTTATTTGATCAAGGTATCTTCCGATATTTGTATCAGAACTAAGCGCAGGTAAATTTACATTAAAAGTCATATGATTGATATAATGAATTTTAAATATTTTTCAATAGAAATCTTACTTAATGGTATTTATTAAAATTTTCATATCATTAGGTAAATCGACATCAAAATGTAACTTTTTTTCAGAAATTGGATGAACAAATGAAAGGGTTTTAGAATGCAATGCCTGCCTCGAGAAAGTTTTACATTCAGATATAATATTTTTTTCTGCAGAAGTTTGTTTTTTACTAGTTTTAGGAGTGCCTCCATAAGTTTTATCTCCTATTAAAGAATGCCCAATTGAACTCATATGAACTCTAATTTGATGAGTTCTTCCAGTTTCTAATTTACAATTAATCAAACTTACAATATTTGAAAAGACTTTCAAGAGTACCCAATGAGTAACTGCTCTTTTCCCGTTTAAATTAATGGCCATTTTTTTTCTATTGAACTTAGATCTTCCAATAGGTTTGTCAATAAAACCTTTTGTATCAGGAACATTCCAAACAAGTAATTGATAATTTCTTTCAATTGCATGATTTTTAAACATATCTGACAATTTTATGTGAGCTATTTCAGTTTTAGCAATTATCATCAAGCCTGATGTATCTTTATCTAGCCTATGTACAATTCCAGGTCTTATTATGCCACCAATTCCAGATAATTTATCTTTACAATGGTGTAAAATTGCATTGACAAGTGTTCCTGAATTGTGACCAGGAGAAGGATGTACAACAAAATTAGGTTCTTTATTTACAACTAGGAGATGTTCATCTTCAAAAATAATGTTAATTGGAATGTCTTCAGCTTGTACATTGTATTCAACGATTTCAGGCAAATAAATAGTTATTTGATTTTTTGGATTTATTTTGTACGCAGGGT
>CACNQW010000009.1 GCA_902622745.1 uncultured SAR116 cluster alpha proteobacterium | reverse complement strand
TGTTCCATTTTTTTTTAAGTTTTTTAAAGTAAAATCAAGCGCAATTTCAATTAACTGAGTTGTTCTCAAATGATCTGTTTGTTTATGACCAATTACGTTTGCAGCCATATCAGATAAAATTATGTCAGGATAATCACCTAAAAAATCAATTAACTTTTTGTCTATCGCAGAATCATTAATATCTCCAATAAATGTTTTAGATCCTGGAATATTGTCTACAGGCAAAATATCAACGCCTATCACTTTTACTTGATTTTCTGTAGAACGTACTTTTTGAACTGCGACTTGTAACCATCCACCTGGTGCACAGCCTAAATCTATAACCTTTCTGTTCGGTTTTAAAAAATTATATTTATTATCAATTTGAAGTAGTTTAAATGCCGCTCTTGATTTATAACCCAATTTATTTGCTTCAATTACATAGGGATCATTAATTTGTCTTTTTATCCAATTTGTACTTGATAACTTGCGTTTATTAGATTTTCTGATTTTTTGTTTTTTACCTCTATTTGAAGGTGATAAATTTTTACCTAAATCACTCATTATCAAAACATGTTTTTGTTCCCAGATGACATGCAGGACCTATTTGTTTTACAGTGAGTAAAATTGTATCATTATCACAATCTGATTTTATATTTTTGAGATATTGATAATTTCCACTTGTTTCACCTTTAACCCATAATTTATTTCTTGATCTAGAAAAATAAGTTACATTTTTAGTTTCAATTGTTAACCTAATAGATTCTTTATTCATCCATGCCAACATTAAAATATCTTTAGTCTCTGAACATTGTGCAATTGCAGGAATTAAACCTGATGTGTTAAAATTTAAATTTTCAATATCAAAGTTCATTTTTTTCTCTAGTTTATTTTACTACCTTTTATCAACGATGATAAATCTTTTCCAATACCCATCATAGACGGAATTACAATTAAAACTAATATTGCTGTAATACCTAAACCAAATACTATAGTTGCAGCCATTGGAATTAAAAATTGTGCCTGTAGAGATTTTTCAAACATTAGAGCAGACAAACCTCCAATTGTCGTAAGCGATGTAAGCAAAACTGGTCTTAATCTATTTATAACTCCAGATATAACGGCTTGCTTAAATATCTCTAAATTAATAGTATTTCCTTTTATTAATTCATCTAATCTTCTTTCAATTGTTGAAACTAATATTATTGAATTGTTTACTACTATCCCAGCAAGAGCTAACAATGCGAACATAGAAAGAATTGACATAGTCAAATTTAAAAAATAATGCCCAAAAACTGCACCTATAAATGATAGAGGAATCATTATCATAATTGTAAATGGCCTTAACCATGATTTAAAGACCCAAGTTAAAACAATATAAATGATTATTAATCCAATTATTGAGCCAATAAACATATCTGCAAAAGTTTCTTTTTGCTCCAGGTCTTTACCTGCAAAACGATAATTAAGATTATATTTTTTAGCTAATTCCACTAGTCCATTCTGTAATAAGAAGTTTCTCGCTTGTGTTGTATTAATTAGAGAAGAGTTTAAATCACCTGATATGGTAACTTCTCTAAATCCATCTTGACGAGATATTGAAGAAAAAGGAATTTTATTTTCGATTACTGCTATTTCGTTCAACATTACAACATTATTTTCGGGACCAACCAACCTTAGATTTTCTAAATTACCATTAATTACGTCATCTTGATCTAATTTAACTCTTACAATAACCTCTTCATCACCTCTAGGAAATGTTGAAACAATTTTTCCATTTATTGCTGTTCTAATTTGAGATCCGATTTCTGATATAGAAAAACCTAAGGCTCTACCTCTATTGTTTAAAACAACTACTCTTTCTTGAACACCAACTTCAAAATTATCATTTACAGCACTTATACTTGGAATTGTATTCACAATTTTCAACAAATCACTAGATGCATTTTTTAAAGTTTCTAAATCATTTCCTTTTAACCTTACATCAACATCTCTTCCTGGGGGTCCACCACGTGGAGCTCGAATAATTAGTTTATCTAACCCAGAAACTTTCTCTACATTTTTTTTCCAAACTTTAATAAATTCATTTGTTCTAACCTTTCTTTTGTCTGCAGTTACCAATTCAACTACCATTGAACCCTTAAGATAATTTCCCTTTTTATTAACTGTTTGATCAGTCGCAAATGACGTTGATTTTCCAAAATTACTCATACTAAAATTGACTAACTTTGGATGATTTTTGAAATGTAATTTTGTAAGTTGAAGACCTTTTTCTAAGCTATCGATCATTTCATAAGTTTGTTTCTTTTTTGATCCTGGAGACATCTCAAAGTTTGCTATGATTAAGTCAGATTCTGGTGTAGGAAAAAAACTAAACTGTACTCTACTACTTTTCATCATCCCTATAGAAATAAAAAACATGCCAAAAACAGTTACCATAGTTAAATATCTATAGTCATAACAGTAAGTAATTATTTTTTTAAAAATACCATCTTGAAAATTTTTAAACTTATTATCAAACCAAATTCTGAATTTTCCAGGAGAATAACTGCCTTTATCAAAATGAGCTAAATGTGCAGGTAAAACCAAAAAACATTCAATCAAACTTGCTATCAAAACAGCACAAATCACCATAGGAATTGCAATGATTATTTGACCTATTATTCCTTTAATTAAGAATAAAGGTAGGAAAGCACCTACGGTCGTTAACATAGCGCAAATTACTGGAGCAGACATTCTAGTTGCTGCTACTATGGGTGCATCATTATAATTAAGGTTTCTATTTTCTTTTAAATAATTTGAATGTTCTCCTACTACAATTGCATCGTCGACTACTATACCTAAAGCCATTATTAATCCAAATAATGAAATCATATTTATTGACTGACCAGAAAAAAACATAACCCCAAATGTTGCTAAAAAAGCAATTGGTATGCCTAGTGCAACCCATATAGCAGTTTTCCAAGCAAGAAATACAAATAAAACAATTAAAACAATAATTAATCCTGAAATTCCATTTTTAACTAATAAAGATATCCTCTCTTGAATTAAATTTGAGGCTGTGTTGTAAGTTGTCACCTCTATAAAGTTGGATTTATTTTTTTTAAATTTGATTAATTCTTCTTCAACGATTGCAGCTGTATCAAGAGCATCACTTGTTTTACTTCTACGGACTGAAATTTCTACAGCTGGATTTCCATTTACATATTGTAATATACTTGAGTCATCATAAGTTTCCTTGATTTCTGCAATATCTTTTAAAATTATTTTTCCACCATCATTAAAACTTTTAATTTGCAGATTTTCAAAATGTTCTACCAATGTTTTGTCACCTGAAGTTCTAATACGTAATGAACCATCTGCAAAACTTCCACCTGGGATATCTTTAGATTCTATAGAAATCAATTTTGAAATTTCATTTAAAGATAATTTAAATTTTGAAATTTCACTTTGAGGAATCTGAATAAGTATCTCCTCATCTGGCAGCCCAATTAAATCAACTTTATCAGCTCCAGCATTTAATAACTTTTCTTTAAATATTTTTGCTTCACTTCTTAGTTGGGATAAATCTAAATTACCTGATAAAACTATCCTAGTAACAATGTCATAAAACTCTGCTTTAGTAATTTTAGGTTTTTTTGTGTCATCAGGAAAATCAATTCGTGAAATCGCATTTTCCACATCAGACATTGCTTTTTGCATATCTGTTCCAAAGTTAAATTCTATTATTGAATAACCAAGCTCTTCAACAGATTTAGATTTCACCTTTTTAACACCAGATATTGGACGTAAGTCAGGTTCTAATAATTGAATGATATTGTTATCAACTTCTTCTGCAGTTGCTCCAGGCCATTCTATAGAAACAGATATTGTTTCAACATCAAAATTTGGAAAAAATTGTCTATTTAGTTTATTAATTGACAAAAAGCCAGCTAGTAACATTAAAAACATAATAATATTTGCTGCTGTTTTGTGTTTAACAAAAAAAGTTATAATTGAAGATTGAGGAAATTTAATCAAGTTTTACTCTTTTAATAATTAATATTGTTTTATTTTGGTTCCTTCAATATTTGAAGAAAATCTATTCAAAATTATGTCTAACCCATCCAAATCATCATTTTTTAATAGATAATATCCTGTATTAGAGTGAATAACTTTTACTTTAATTTTTTTTGCTCTTCCGTTTTCAATTACAAATATAAATTGTTTATTAAACAAAGCTGACTCTGGAATTTTTATAACTGAGTCAAATTTTTCTAATGGATATATAATTTTGACAAAGCTATCAAGCGGTATCAGACCATTTTTATCATCACTAAATTTTGCAAATATTTTTCCTCCTCCGCTATCATCATTAATTATGCCTTGAAACCTAGTTATAATTGCATTTTTTCTTACCAATTTTTCACTACCTGTTTCCCAATACACCTCAATTTTTTTCCCAATCAATTTTTTTGAAATAGAAAAAATTTTTGCAGGTACAATAAATTCAATTTCAACATGATCTAGAGATCTAAAAGTTCCTAACATTGAATTACTTGAAACAAGTAAACCCTCATGAGCATTGACATTTGATATAATTCCATTGCTTTTTGCAATTAATGTTGCGTCCTTCAAATCTTTTTTTGCTAACCCAAGGTTTATTTTTGAATTATTTAACATTTGTTGACTTTTTGAATATTTAATTAACTCTTCATCATAAACAGATGGACTAATAACTTTTTTTTCAAGCATTATTTTATTTCTATCCAATTGTTTTTTTCTCAATTCAATTTGTTTTGTTAATTCTTTAATATCTGCTTGAAGTCTCTGAACAATTAATAGAAATTTTTCTTCATCTAATTTACCTAAAATCTCTCCTTTTTTAACTTTTCCACCATTGACAAATTTATCTGATAAATAAGAGATTGTTCCAGATACTCCAAAACTTAAATTTCCTATCCTCTGGGTTTTTACTCGTCCAAAAGCTGAAAGAAAAGGTTCATGATCTTCAAGTTTCGCTACTAATGAGTTAACAGTTATTTCATTTTCTTTTTGAATTTTTACCTTAGGTACTGGTTTTGTCATTTGTAAATAAGAATTAATTACAAAAATTATGATTATTACAACAATTATGATTATTATTTTAAATGCATTTTTTTTAAGCCAATAAAACACTAATAAAGTCCTAATTTGCTAAGTTCATTGTTAAATTCATCATTAAATCCATCATCGGTTAGATCAGGTGGAACATCTTTGTTTTCATAATATCTCCAACCTTGAAAAGGTTTCATTGGAGTAGGTCTTACCTTAATTATTTTATTTTCAAGTAAAATGGCAGCGAAAAATTTATTATTATCTCCAATTATTTGTTTAATATTTAAAATCTTTTGCCTTACTAAAACTCTTCTGTTTATAACCCAAAACAAAGATCCTCCATTACACAATTCTTCTGATCTTTTTGGTTTGTTCCTTGTTATGTGAATAAGTTCACCATTTTTTTCTATATTGAACTTTAATCTCATTTCAAGATCTTCAATTGTTCTCATGCCTACTGCCAATTTTTTTAGATTCACTGTACTCATTTTGTATTTCACTACTAGTATATATAATCAATCTACAAAATTACCCAAGCTGCAAGACCTAAAAATGTAAAAAAACCTATCACATCTGTTGCAGTAGTAAGCAAAACTGTGCTTGATATTGCTGGATCAATTTTAAACTTATATAAAGAAAGAGGTATCAATGTCCCTAAAATACCTGCAAACAAAAGATTTATTATCATAGATGCAGACATAATTATTGCTATTTGAAAATCATTAAACCAAAAAAACGCCAAAATAGAAGAAAATATTGCAAAAAGAACACCATTAAACATTCCAACCCATGACTCTCTTAATACAAATCTTTGTAAATTAATATAACTTAACTGCCTAGTAGCTAAAGCTCTTACAGCTACAGTTACAGTTTGGGTGCCAGCATTACCTCCCATTGAAGCTACTATTGGCATTAAAACAGCTAATGCTACAATTTTTTCTATTTCTTCTTGAAATAACCCTATAACCATAGAGGCTATTATAGCGGTTACTAAATTTACTGATAACCATGAAAACCTATCTTTTAATGTTTTATATATAGATGTGCGTATAGAACCATCACTAACTCCTCCTAACCCAAAAAAATCTTCTTCGGCTTCTTCATTGATAACATCAACAATATCATCAAATATTATCACACCAATAATTCTATTTGCTTTGTCTGTAACAGCCAAGTCAACAAGAGCATATTGCTGAAATAACAAAGCTATTTCTTCTTGGTCTATCTCAACATCAACTGATTGGAAATTATTTTTCATTATATCTTTTAATCTAATAGACCTTTTATTTGAAAGTAATTTACTAACAGATAATACACCTAATAATCTTTGTCCTGGGTCGATTATAAATATTGAATAAAAATTTTCATCCTCAACAAATTCTTTATTCCTCATATGATCTATTGTTTGTCCAACAGTCCAAAACTCAGGAAAAGATAAAAACTCTCTTTGCATCAAACGTCCAGCAGAATTTTCTGGATATGTAAATGCTTCTTCAACAAGTATTCTGTCAGCTTTTGGTAATTTCTTAATAATTGTGTCTCTTTGATGTTCTTGAAGGTTTTCTAAAATTTCGACTTCGTCATCAGTATTTAATTCTGGTAAAGCCTTGGCAATTGCATTAGGACCTATTCCTTTAATGACATCCTCTTGAACTGTGTCTTCAAGATAAACTAAAGTTTCCGGATCAAGTCTCTTTGATAACAGCCTTAAACAATTATTAAGTTGATCTTTTGAAAGCCTTTCCAGCATGTCTGCTTGATCAGCTGGATGTAACAAATCAAAAAGAAAAAGAAGTCTTTTTTTATGATTATTTTTAATACAGAATTTTATTTCTGTTTCTACTTCATAGGTTAGTCCAAAAAGATTATTAATACTATCTTCTTTAGTTGAATCTATTGTTGAAACATCATTTTCGTTTTGAATAGACATAACTCTCCTAAAAAAGATTTAAATCATATTTACTATTTCATTTTCTTAACTCTAAAAATTGTTAAAAAAAAGACAATCAGAATTTTAAATATTTAATTCTTTAAATACTTTTCTAGCTATTCTCATTGAATCAATACCTGCAGGTGCTCCACAATATACAGTAACTTGTAGAAAAATATCTTTTATTTGCTCTTTAGTCAGTCCATTATTTAAAGCACCTTTGATATGTAATTCTAACTCATGTGGTCTATTTAAAGCTGAAATCATTCCTAAATTAATCATTGATCTTTCTTTATCTGACAATGCTTCCTTATTCCAAACTTCACCCCATGCATATTCAGTAATTAGTTTTTGAAGATCTGCTCCAAATTCGTCAGCTGTAGCAAGAGCCTTATCAACATATTCATCTCCAAGAACTTTTCTTCTCTTGCTAAGGCCTTTATTAAACATTTCACTATTCATAATTTTCTCCTAAAAATATCCTTTTATAAATAAATTTATACCACATAAGAATAAAGCTATGTGCGTAATATGATAAAATATTTTATCTGATAATTTTGAATTTAACCATTTACCAAAAAATATTCCAATAGGAATTATAGGAATTAACAAAATAGTTATAGCAATTGTCTCCATTGTAAATATATCTAATTCCCAAAAAAATGGTATTTTAGTAAAATTCACAAAAAAGAAATAAAAACTCATTATACTTACAAAATTCTCTCTCTTTAATTTTAAAGGTAGTAAAAAAATATGAGCAGGTATTGCACCTGATAACGCAATAAAACTTGAAAAACCTGATAACGAAGACCAAGCAACACCTTTCTTATAATTAACTTTCACTTTTGTTTTATTAGTGACTTTTTTTTTATATAAATTTTTAAAATATCTTAATGATGTAATTATAGCTAATGATGCAATTATGAATAAGATAGTTTGATCATCTAAATATTGAAAAAAATACCACCCAGCGATTTGTCCAATGAACCCTCCAAGGCACATTACTACAATAATTTTATAAATTGGAAATTTTCGCCAAACATAAACTACCCATAGATCCATTAAAACAATTAAAGGTAAAAAAACTGCTAAAACTATTTTTGCAGGAAGTATAAACAACATTATAGGAACACCCAATCCTCCTAAGCCTCCTCCAAACCCAGACTTAGATATAGCTACAACTGAGACAGATAAAAATGCAGTCAAATAAAATAAGACTGAATAATCAAAGTTAGAATAAGTTGTAAATAAATTTTCTAAAAAAATGTCCATTATAAAAATTTATTTATATTTAATTTGTTTTATTTATTCTATATAAAAAAGTATGACTATAAGACCAATTAAGCAAACTTCAATTTCTAAACCAACACTTGAGGGCGCAGGAGTTAAACTGAATAGAGTATTTGGATTTGGAGATACATCACTATCAGATCCTTTTTTACTGCTAGATGATTTTAGAAATAATAAAAAAGAAGATTATATAAATGGATTTCCTTGGCATCCTCATAGAGGAATAGAGACAATAACATATATTTTAAAAGGTAATGTTGAACACGGCGATAGTCTAGGAAATGTAGGAACTTTAAAAACTGGAGATGTTCAATGGATGACTGCTGGCTCAGGTATTCTTCATCAAGAAATGCCAAAAGGAAACGAAAAAGGTGAAATGCATGGATTTCAATTATGGGCTAATCTTCCATCTTCATTAAAGATGACATCACCAAATTACCAAGATATCCCCTCTAATGAAATTAAGGAAATTCATGATGATGATGGTTCAATAATTAGAATTATAATTGGAAATTACAGAGGATATTCTGGCCCTGTAAAAGGAATATCATCTGACCCAGTTTATTTAGATATTTTTATTCCAGCTAATAAAGTTAAAACTATTCCTATTGAAGTTAACAAAAATGTACTTGCCTATATCTTTGAGGGTTCGGCAAATTTTGAATATGCATCAAAACCGCAAGGAGTAATGGTTGAAAAAATGATTAATGGACAGGAAGTTAACATACAGGATATGACTGGAAACAGAACATTAATTAATTTTGATAGAGGCGATGAGATTAAAATTAAAACCTCAAGTGATGGTGTACGTTTCCTTCTTATTGGAGGTACACCTATACAAGAACCAGTTGCTTGGCACGGACCAATTGTTATGAATACAAATGAAGAATTAATGCAAGCAATGAAAGAACTTAACAATGGGACTTTTATTAAAAAATAATTAGGAGAATGACATGAAAGTTAGCGTGATAGGCACTGGTGCAATGGGATCTATTTATGGATCCTTTTTTGCTAAAAATAATTTTGATGTCTTATGTTATGATGTTTGGGATGAACATGTTAATGCCATAAACAATAAAGGTTTAAGAGTTTCTGGTATAAGTGGAGATCATACTGAAAAAAAAGTTAGAGCAACAACCAATTTTAATGAACTCAAAGACAGAGACCTTTATATTATTGCTACAAAAGGTGATGCAGTTGGATCAGTGGCCTCAAAACTTGCTGACTTTGATTTAAGTAGTGCTATTGTTTTGACAATACAAAATGGCTTAGGTGCAGCTGAAAGGATAGAAAAATTCATGCCAACTGAAAATGTTCTCTTAGGAGTTGCTCAGGGTTTTGGCGCATCAATCAAAGCTCCTGGCCATGCTCATCATAACGGAATGAGCATGATTAGAATAGGGGAAATAAACGGTGGTTTAACTGATAGATTGACAACAATAGTTAATGCCTGGGAAGAAGCAGGTTTTACTTCTAAAGGATTTGAAGATATTCAACAATTAATTTGGGAAAAATTTGTTTGCAATGTAGCTTATAGTGGACCTTGTTCTGTTTTTAAAAAAACCATTGGTGAAATTTTAAATGATAAAGACATGACAGAAGTATCAATTCAATGTGCACTTGAAGCAAGAAAATTAGGTGATCTTAAAAAAATTAATTTTTCATTTGATAATACTGAAAAATATATTATCGATTTTGGAAATAAAATGCCTTCATCTAAACCTTCAATGCTTCAAGATGTTGAAGCAAAAAGAAAATGCGAACTTAGCTCCATCAATGGAATGGTTGTAACTTTAGGAAAAGAGTTAAATGTTACAACACCTTACAATTCAGTTGTTAGTAACATCATTTCAGCAAGAGAAAAAGAATATTTACAGTAAAAAATACTATGGATAAAATTGAGCTAATTGGTAAGCCGAATTACAAAAAGTTAACTGAAGACTACAATTTTTTTAGGCTTTTTAAAAAAATTGAAAAAAAATTTGACACTTGTTTTCTTTTTGAATCGCTTGGGGAAGAAAGTTATATTTCAAGATATCATATTTTAGGATTTGACCCTAAATACATAATTTATCCAACTCATAAAAATCTAATTATAGAAAATAAAAATGGTAAGATTGATAAAATACAATGTAAAAACCCTTACTATAAAATTAGAGATGTAATCCCAAGTAATATTATTTCGAAAAAATATGCTGGAGGATTAATCGGTTACTTAGGTTATGATTGCGTTAATTATTTTGAACCAAGTTTAAATATAAAAAATAATGATGACTTCGAATCATTTAAATTTGGAGTTTTTTTAGATGGCCTTGTATATGATCAAGTTACAGGTGAGATATTTTACTATTATTATGATGAAGACAGATTTGATCTGATTGAAAAAATTTTAAATGAAAACTTTGAAGATAATTCAAAATTGTCTTGTAGCTTTTTAAACAACTCAATGACTAATGATGAACATAAGAAACATGTACAACAAGTTAAAGAAAAAATTATTGATGGCTATATATTTCAATGTGAAGTTGGATTTAAAAGTTTTTATGAAGTGAATGGAGACACTACTAAAATTTATGAAAAACTTAGAATTGTTAATCCATCTCCACATATGTATTATTTGAAATTTAAAGATCAAAAAATTATTGGTGCTTCTCCTGAACTTTTATTTAGATTAAAAAATGGCGAAATGGAAACCTATCCATTAGCGGGAACAACAAAAAGAGGGAAGAATTCTCGAGAGGATACCCAGCTTGCACGTGAATTACTCAATGACCCTAAAGAGATTGCAGAGCATAACATGCTTGTTGATCTCCATAGAAATGATATCGGAAAAGTTGCTAAGTTTGGAACTGTAAAAGTTAGAAATTTAATGGATATAAAACGTTATTCTCATGTTCAACATATATCATCTGAAATTGTTGGAATTATTGATGATAAAAATGATATGTTTTCTGCATTAGCATCAAATTTTCCAGCTGGAACTTTAACTGGTGCACCAAAAATTGAAGCCATGAAGATTATCAATGAAATTGAAACTTCTGGTCGAGGTCCATATGGAGGTGCCATTGGTCAATTTGGATTCAATGGTGATTGTACTTTTGCAATTCCTATAAGATCAATTTTCATTAAAGGTAAAAATGGTTTTATTCAAACATGTGGTGGTATAGTCCATGACTCTATTCCTGAAAATGAACTACTTGAAATTGAAAGAAAACTTGCTGCAATGAAATCAGTTCTAGAAAGTTTTTAACATGAAAGTATTAATAATTGATAATTATGATTCATTCACTTTTAATCTTTATCAACTCACTGGTGAAGTTTTGTATGAAGAATTTTCTAATGAGATAAACAACATTATTGTAAAAAGAAATGATGAAGTTAGTTTATCTGAAATTAAAAAAAATAATTTCGATAAAATAATTATTTCTCCTGGTCCAGGATCACCTGTTGATGATAGTTATTTTGGAATTTGTAAAGAAGTAATAAAAGAACTTGGGAATGAAAATATTCCTATTTTAGGAATATGTCTAGGAATGCAAGGAATAGTTCATGTTTTAGGAGGTGAAATTATACATGCTAAATCTCCAATGCATGGAAAATCTTCTTTTCTTATTCACAATGAAGAAGGAATTCATGCTGAGATCCCTCAAAGAATTGAAATCATGAGATATCATTCATTAATTGTCAATTGTTCAAAACTACCCAAAAGTTTAAAAGTTACTGCTTTTTGTAAAAACGAAGACAGTTACTTTACATTAAAAGATTTTAACCCAAATGAAGATGAAATCATGGCAGTTGAACATGAGAGTAAACCAATTTTTGGAATTCAGTATCATCCAGAGTCTTTTGCAACAGAAGGTGGAAAAAAAATAATTTTAAATTTTCTAAAATTAACTTAAAATTTCAATATGAAAACTAAATCAATAAGAATATATGAACAGGGTTCATATGATGTTTTGAAAATTGAAGAAACAAATATACCAATCCTAAAATCAAATGAAGTGTTAATCAAACATCATTATTTAGGTTTAAATTACATAGATATAAATCAAAGAAATGGCTCTTATAAAATTAAAGAGTTACCAACCAATGTTGGTATGGAAGCTTCAGGTATAATCGAAGAAGTGGGAAAGGATGTTAAAAGATTTAAAGTTGGTGATAAAATTACACATTGTATGAATTTAGGTTCATTCACTGAATATTTTGTTCTAAATGAAAATCGTCTGGTTAAACTTAAAAACAACATTGATTTAAAACTTGCTGCTGCATCAACATTACAAGGTTTGACTGCTCAATATTTAACTCAAAAATCATGGGAAGTAAAAAATCAAGATTATGTTCTTATTCATGCCGCCTCTGGAGGAGTGGGGCAAATTTTAACGCAATGGTCTAAAATTATAGGAGCAACTGTAATAGGAACAGTTGGCAATGATTATAAAGCTTCAATTGCAAAAAATAATGGTTGTGATTTTGTGATAAATTATTCAAATGAAAACTTTGAGAGTAAAGTAAAAGAATATACTAACAACTATGGTGCTGATGTAATTTATGATGCCGTAGGAAAAGATACTTTTGAAAAAGGATTAAATTGCCTTGCAAAGCGTGGACGAATAGTCAGTTATGGAATATCCTCTGGTAAAATTGATCCAATAGATATCAATAAGTTAAGACCATTATCTGCGTCAATTGCTACTGGAGGTCTTCTTGAATATACAAAAAATATAGATGAATATCAAAAAAATGCTGATGATTTATTTGATCTCGTTCATGAATCAAAAATTAAAATTCAAATACATAAAGAATATAACTTTGATGAAATTCAAAATGCGCATGTTGAACTTGAACAAAGAAAAAGCGTTGGTAAAATTATAATTAATTTGGGATAGTGAATTAATGTTAAAACTTGGAATTTTCATGATGCCTATACATCCAGCTAATAAAAATTTAGTTGATTGTTTGGAAGAAGATAGAAATCTTGTAATAAAAGCAGATAAATTAAATTATTCTGAAGCTTGGATGGGAGAACATTATAGCTCTTCAGGTGAACCAGTACCATCACCATTTATATTTAATGCAAGTTTAATTTCAGAAACCAAAAAAATTAAGTTTGGAACAGGTGTTATTTCACTTCCTCAACAACACCCAGCTATTGTAGCTGGACATGCAGCTTTATTTGATAATCTATCAAAAGGAAGATTTTTGTTTGGTGTAGGAGCAGGAGGATTAGTAAGTGACTGGGAACTTTTTGATAATCTTGATGGAAAAACAAGGGCTCTTACAATGCTAGACAGCATTGATGCAATTTTAAGTATATGGAACAGTAATGAAGCACTCAATTATAAGAGTGATTTTATAAACTTTAAAGTTGAAAATAACTATATTCCAGAACTTGGAATTGGAACATTTATAAAACCATTTCAAAAACCTCATCCACCTATCGCAGTTTCTCTAAAAAATGCAAATTCGATGACAGCTAAATTTGCTGGTAAAAAGGGATGGATTCCTGTTTCTGGAAATTTTGTTCCTGCTGAAGATATTGCAACTCACTGGCCAACATATCTTGAAGGCGCCAGAGAAAGTGGAAAAAAAGGTGATTATGATTCATGGAGAGTTGGAAGAAGTGTTCTTATCACTGAAACATCGCAACAAGCTAATGAAATCTTGAATGACCCTGAAGGTATTTTTACAGACTATTTTTTATACCTAAATACTGTAGGAAAACTTGCTTCAGGAATTTCAAAAAATGAAATCAATATTGAAGAAGAAAAACAAGCGTCAATTCTAAAGGCAAAGGATTTGATAATTATTGGCACTGAAAAAGAAGTTTTAGACAATCTTATAAACTTTATTGATATTGTTGGACCTTTTGGAACATTACTTCTTACCGGTCATGATCATTATGGTTGGAAAGAATTATGGTCAAATACATTAGTGCAAATGTCTGAAAATATTAGGCCTAAATTAGATAACTATGTAAGAAATCTAAAAACTCTCCCAGCGGCTGAATAATTTTATTTTGGCATAATTTCTTGAAATGGAAATTTGTAGGTTTTTAAGGTAAACTCATTATTTCTGGAACGCTTATCTCTGTCCCCTTCTTTTTTTGGAATTACTTCACCCATTTGAGGAATACCAAATTGTTCTTGATTTCTTCTAGCCTGATCTAAACTATCTTCGTTTTCTTCAGTCCATGGAAATTTGTATAATCTATTTTCCTTATTTTGAAGTGCCCATAATATGATCCATCTTTCACCTTTTTCGTAAATTACACTATGATACTGGTAAACAAATTTTGAAGGAGGTCTCTCATAAAGTGGTTTTCCAATAAATTCATAATTTGTTATGAAACTTATATATATTGATAAAAATATAATTGGAACAGTTACAAAATATTGCCATCTTTTTTTAATAAAAAAAGGAAGACAACAAATAGCTCCAGCAAATGCCCATATTAACATTAACTGCCCGCCACTAATTGAAAAATCTAACAATTAGGCACCCTCTTTCCTAATAATTTCATCTTTAATTATCAATTCTTCAGTTGGTTTAACATGAACACTTTGATTATAATCTATTCTAAATGTCATTGCAGGCAATTCTTGTCCCTCTTGACTGAAAAAAAGTTTTTTGTGGAACTCTTCTCTATAAGGGTTAATTTTTATAAGCTTAACAGATGCATGAATTAAGGGTGCAGGGTTTTTTCTAGCATTGTAAAAGTGAACTGTAACAAGGTAAGATCTAGGATCATTAGTCCTAATAGCAACAGTTTCTCTATTTTCTTTTAAATAAACTAATTTACCATCAGCATCATAATAAGTGTCATTAATCGTACCCAAATCATCTCTCTCTAGATGAATTAAAGCATCATCTGGTCGTCTAAAACTAACAACATGTCCTAAATTGTCTTTTACCCACAAATCTAAATCATAAGGTTTCTCACCATCCCATTCTAATATTATAAAGTATTCTGCTTTAGGTTTAATTGTTTCTTTTTTTGCTACTGGATTTATTAACATGAAAGCCAACATGAACAAAAAAACAAATCCTATAAGAAGATTAAATAATAAATCTATAAATCCAAAAGATGATCTATATCTTGGGTCATTCATGGTTGTTATTCTCTAAGATTACCATTTGTATTTTTGTTAATACACTTGATACAAGACCAACAAGAGTAGTACACAAAGCTGTACTCATTCCTAAAGACATATCTGTAATAACTTCTTGAACATTCTCAACATTTTTAACATCAAGATTATCAAAAGCTGAGCTTAACATTAAAAGAAAACCAGCAACTGTTCCAATCAAACCTAAAGTAACCATGGTTTCAGAAGAAAACCAAACATAATTAGATAGAACATTTCTATTAGATAGGTTTTTGTAGCTTAAAACACCTACAGTTAAAGTAGCTCCGATAAATACAATTATTATTAAAAAACTTATTTTTGTTTGATCTGCATCATAAAGTGCTTCAAACCAGTTAAAAGTATATATAAAAAAGGATGCAAAAGAAATGGTAACAACTTGTATCCACCACAATAAAAATGGTTTTGTTATTTTCATTAAATTCTCCTTATGTTCGTAGTGATTACAACATCTAATTGTCGAATTAAACAAGCTTTAAATAATTTCAAAGTGAATATTGTAAATTTTGATTAATATTTTCTCAAATACTATTTTTTCTATATTAGAAATAATATATTTAATATTTATAAATAATTTCCAAAATAGAAATAATTATTTTCTATTATTGTGTATTCTCTTTTAAATAAGAAACAATTATATCTTTAATATATTCAAAAGGAACAAATAATGTCTAACAATAAATTTATAAATACTATAACTTCTATTTTCGAAAAAATTGCGATTAATAGAACAAGACAAGCCTTGGCATTCTTATCAGACAATGAGCTTGAAGCAATGGGAATAACTAGAACTTCTTTAGATACAGGTGATTTTTACAATTACAAAGAAGTTGCAAATTTTCCAACTAAGAAGATAAGTAGAATTAAATCTACAAAAGCTAAAGCTGCTTAAATACAAAATTTTTTTCTAGATATATATTCCTCCTCCTCTTCTTATCTAGATTAAATATAAAAAGGGTGATTAACTTCACCCTTTTTTATTGCATTCAACATAAATAAATATAATTTTATTAAATGAATTCTATTATCAAATTGTTTGAAGTTTCATCAAATAAATCAAAAGGTTTCTTTTTGATAATAGCTACATACTTCATTTTTTCAATTATGGAACTTATAGCTAAAGACTTAGGTCAACGTTATGATCCTCTTTTTATTGTATTCACAAGATATGTATCACAGTTAATTTTTTTAATATTATTATTTAATAAAGATTTTAGTAAATTATTAAAATCAGACATGCCTAAATTACAACTAGGCAGAGGTGCTCTTTTAATGCTAACAACATGTTGTATGTTTGCTGGATTAGCAACTCTTCCTTTTGCAGATCACATAGCAATTTATATGATAGGACCAATATTGACTATGATCCTAGCAATTATTTTTTTAAAAGAAAAAGTTTCAAACAAACAAATATTTCTGATTATTATAGGTTTAGTTGGAGCTATAGTTATTGCAAATCCTGGTTCTAAAATTTTTAATCTATATATAATTTTTCCTTTTTTAGCAGCATTATTTTTTGCATTATTTACAATTTCAACAAAATACTTAAATAAAAATGATAAGTCATCCACTACTTTAATTTATACAGCAATTTCAGGATCTTTTTTAGCAATCCCTTTTGGGATTTATTTTTTTGAAATCCCTTCTTTTTTTGATCTTTGTTTAATGATACTTATGGGAGTCTTAGTTACTTTAGGACATTTTTTCTTTATTAAATCATTGACATATATAAATGCCTCAGTTGCTTCACCATTTGTAAATATAACCCTTATACTAGCTGCATTTTGGGGATATGTAATTTATAATGAAGTTCCAGAAAACTCAACAATTCTAGGATCTATACTGATAGTTGTTTCAGGATATTATCTTACAAAGTTAAAAAATATATCTTATTAATTATTTAATCCTGCATTAAATTTAAAACCAACATCTTCAAATTTTTTAGACAAATTTGATTCAATTTTTTCCATTTGATCTTTTGCAACTTTTGTAAAAGCTATATCATTCATATCGTGAACACCTCCAGAAATTATAACTTGAAGCAACCCCTCTTCATCTGAAATATTTTTAAAAGATCTGCAAACACCAGGAGGAATTGAAATTGTGTCTAATTCATTTAATATAATTTCTTCTGACCCATCGTCATTCCAAGCAATTAAAAATTTACCTTTTAAAACTGTAAAAGTTTCAAAAGTAGCTTGATGATTATGTAAACCTGGCCCTTGATTAGGTGGACATTTTGCAATTGTCATTGTAATTCCAGCAGCTCCTGTTATCGGAGCATTTTTATTAATTGGCGTATTGTGTGAATTATTCTCTAAGCCAATTATTGAAAGTAATTCTCTTGCATAAACAATATCTTTACCTTCTTGAGGAATATTTTTATCAAGTTGTATCGGCAAAGGCTTTAAGTCCTTAAAAACAGATACTCTTTTTAACATTTCTTCTTTTGAAATTTTAAGTGTCTTCATAAATTTACCTCCTAAAAAAATGTTCAAACCATTTTATAATTTCTTTTGGATTTTCTTCTTGAATGTAATGACCTCCATTTATACTACTTCCAACAACTTTATTAGTACAATATTTTCTCCAAGTTTCTAAAACATTACCATCAGAAACTTCTGTATGGCTTTTCTTACCCCACAAAACTAGCAAAGGACAATCAACGTGGTTATTATTTTGAAAATCCTTATTCTCCATATCTAAATCGCAAGTTGGTGAAGCTCTATAATCCTCACATGAAGCACATATAGTTTTCCAGTTAAAACATCTCACATATTCCTTAAATGTTTTTTTACAAAAATCTAATCCAACCCCAGGCTTTGATAATTTTTTTTTCATAAAGTAGGAGGGTGAAACACTGCTCATTAACTTTTCAGGAAAATCATAAGGTTGCAACATAAAAACCCAGTGCCAATAAGCCATTGACCAATCTTTATTTACATTTCTCCATAAATGTCGATTTGGCAATATGTCAATGACTGCAGCTTTAATGATATTATTTTTATAATCTAAACATAATCTATGAGTCACCCGGGCGCCTCTATCATGACCAGCCACGTAGAATTTATCGAACCCTAGTTTTTCCATAATAAATTTAAAGTCATCACCCATAGCTCTAAAAGAATAATTAATATGGTTTTCCCCTCCTGCTTTTGGACCTTCACTATCGCCATAACCACGAATATCCACAGCTACAACATAAAAATTTTTTATAAGAGCTGGTAAAATTTTGTGCCATGTTAGTTGACACATTGGGTTACCATGAATTAGTAATAAAGGTGGACCATTCCCACCATGGCTTGTATAAATTTTTGACTTGCCAAAACCTCTATCGGGAACATTTATAAACTCAGACTTCAATTTTGGATATAGTTTCATTATTTAGTTGCATCTCCAGATTCAACTAAAATCAAATCAACTAATCCAGATCCATTTTTTCTAAACGATGAAGCTTTCTGATATTCTTTTGATAACCAACATCTTTTCCCATCCTCAAGTGAAGGGAATTCTATAATCACAAATCTATGGAATTGATCGGTACCTTCTAGAACTTTAAAGTTACCACCACGGGCTAAAATTTTACCGTTATATTTTTCAATTATATCAGGAACTAAATCTGTATATTTTTTATAATTAACTTTATTTATAATTTTAGATCTAGCTACCCAATAGGCCTTCATACTTGAGTTTTAAGCCTTGCTTAACTTTACAGCTGATATTTTACCATTTTCACCAGTTTCAAGCTCATAAGTCAATTTATCGCCTTCATCTAAATTAAATAATCCAGCTTCCTTGACTGCTGAAATATGAACAAATACATCTTTTTCATTTTCAGTTTCAGGTTCTATAAAACCATAACCTTTTTTTTTGTTAAACCATTTTACTGTACCGTTAGGCATAAAAACTCCTTTACATGTTTATGCTAAACTTAAGACTAGTTTGAACAAAAAACTTGAGCAAGTTAGTCTTATAGAGATATTCTCTATTTAATTTAGTATATATTTAAAATATAAAATTAAATTTAAATATGCAATTTTTTTATATGTTTTTATGCTCTTAAACAACTTTTAATTTCCAAAACATCTGGAAACATTTTTTTTAGCCTAAACTCTGCTTCTTTATTTGACAAAGATGGTACAAATGCAACGCCACTAGAATGTTCTATTTCAAAACTTATGTCAGAATTATCTTCTCCTCTTACCAGGGAACACAATTCTGGAAGATTGAACTCCAACTTCCATAGAGGAACTTTTCTTGGATAACCTAGATATCTGGTGGTATTAGAAGAATCAATTGATAGTTTTTCAACAGTATTAATTTTTATAATTTCCATAGTAAGAAGTAGTGATATATTAATATTTAATATATAATTAATTTTTGAGGATACAATGCTTTTAGATATTAGAACTTATAGATGCAAACCAGGAACTATAAAAAAACATTTAGAACTTTATGAAAAAATGGGAAAAAAGCCACAATCAAGAAATCTAGGACAACCCCTATTGTTTGCAGTATGTGAAACAGGTGATCCTAATGAGTATACTCATATTTGGGTTTATAAAAATGCCGATGATAGAGAAAAGAAGAGAGCGAAAATGTGGTTAGATCCAGATTGGATAAATTATACACAAGAAAGTGCTAAGTTAGGAGCATTAGAATCTCAAAAAAACAAGCTAGTAAAAACTGTTGATTTTTATGATTTTAAAAACCCTAATAACTGATTAAGCTGGTTTTGCAGATCTGTCGAGGTAATCATCTCTTCTACTTAAGAAAAAAGAATAACTATCTGGCAAAAAATCTTTAGAGTTAGATAAACCAAACTTCGTAGCTGCTTTATAAACCCATTGCGTATCAGCAAGAAGTTCTCGTCCTATTGCTATTAAATCAGCTCGACCATTAGTTATTATGTCTTCAGCTTGATCTGGTTCGATTATTGCTCCAACTGCCATGGTATTTATATTAGCTTCTTTTTTAATTCTTTCTGAATATGGTACTTGAAAGCCTGGAATAATTTTAGATTTTGTTAAGACAGGTGAGCCTCCGATACCCCCTGAAGAACAGTCGATAATATCAACACCAGCTTTTTTAAGTTCTCTTGCGTAAGATATATTTTCTTCAAACTTTGTTCCATTTTCAGCACCATCCACAGAGGATATTCTAAAAAATAATGGAATATCATCAGGTAAAATTGACTTTATTGATTTTACAACCTCTAATCCAAAACGCATTCTATTTTCCAGGCTTCCTCCAAAGTTATCAGTTCTTTTATTTGATAATGGAGAGAAAAATGAATGTAATAAATATCCATGTGCGCCATGAATTTCTATCATGTCAAAGCCAGCTTTAATAGATCTTATAGCTGCATTTTTAAAATCTTCTTTAACTCTGTTGATGTCATCTAGACTCATTTCCAAAGGTGTTGGAGTATCAGCATTTACTGCAATAGCACTAGGTCCAATTGTCTGCCATTTACTTTCATCACCATCATTTGTTTCAATTGGTTTAGCTCCATCCCATGGTCTTAAAAAACTTGCTTTTCTACCTGCATGAGCTAACTGTATCCCACTTCTACAATTATGTTCTCTAAAAATTTTGGTTATTTTTTTTAATCCTTCAATATGGTCATCATTCCATATACCTGTACAACCATAACCTATTCTACCTTCAGGTGAGACTGCTGTTGCTTCAATAAACGCGCCTCCCAACCCAGAGAAAGCAAATCTAGAATAATGTTGCAAATGCCATTCATCTATAAAACCATTATTGGCTTTATACTGACACATTGGTGATAATATTATTCTATTTCTAAAAATTTTATTATTTAGACTAAAAGCTGAAAATAAATTCGATTCTGCCATATATCTAACCTTTATTTTTTAAATTATTTAGACGATCCTCAGCACCTTTTACTAGAAAAGATAAATCTGATCCAGATAATATAAACTTCATTCCTAAATCGATATATTCATGCATTAAAGTCTCATCATAAACACCACCCATTCCTGGTAAAATATTATTATTGTTACAAGCTTGAATAACTTTTTTATACGCTTTTTTAACGTCATTATGACTAAACTCACCAGGGATTCCCATTTCCATACAAAGATCATTTGTTCCCACCAGTAACACATCAATTCCAGGAACAGATGCAATTTCTTCCACATTATGTATTGCTTTAGGTGTCTCTAGCATTACTACAATTATTATATCGTCATTGATTATTTTGGATACTTCACCAACAGGAAATTTTTTAAAATTTAACTGAGGCAGTAATCCTGTCATTGATCTATGACCTTTTGGAGGAAAAAAGCAATTAGAGACTAAACGTTCTGCTGTTTCTTTGTCGTCTACATGAGGAAAAACTATACCTTGTGAACCACAATCTAAAACTCTTGTTGCATGATGATGAGCAAAATCAGGCACTCTTACGATAGGAGTAATGCCAGTATCTTGTGCAGCCATAGAAATCTGAGTTGCCATATCAATATCCATACTATTGTGTTCCAAATCAATAAACAGCCAATCGTATCCACATGTTTTCATAATTTTTCCAATATCAACAGTTCTTGCTTGCCTAACACCAACACCAAAAGATAATTCTTTATTCAATATTTTTGATTTTGTAATATTTTTTAGCTTCATCGCAATTCCTCCACAAAAATCTTATACAGTTAAACCTTCATATCAAGCTTATTTATTTAATATTTGCACGTTTTTTATATTTTTAATAAAATTAAATAATGAAAGAGGAAAATAAAAATTCAGATAGTCTAATATCCCTGTTTGAAACTAAAAAATCCTTAACAATCACTTTACTAAGAGCCCGTGAATCTCTAATGATGTCATTTCGGCCACTTTTAGCAAAACATAATTTTACTGAACAGCAATGGAGAGTCCTTAGGGTTTTGGGTGAAAAAGGACCTTGCGATGCAGGTCAATTAGCTGCAGAAGCATGTATATTATCACCGAGTTTGTCTAGAATAATAAATACACTTATTGAAAATAAATTTATCATCAAAAAAGAAGATAAATTAGATAAAAGAAAAATTATTCTAGAGATTTCTGATGAAGGAAAATTTAAATTAGAAACGATCAAACCTGAATATATGGCAATTTTAAAATCAATTCAAAAACGATATGGTGAGGATAAAATAAAAAAAATACTTGACCTTCTCACAGAAGTGATTGAATGGAGATCAAGATAATAAAATTAAAACTTTTCATCAAATCTTTTACTTAATTCAATTAAAGAAGATTTTGTTACCTCATTTAAAAAGATTCCACTTTTCAGAGCTTTTTCTCTTTTTGTCAGAGCTCTTTCACCTGGTAAATATATAGTTTTTCCAGGAATGGGTTTATTTTTTTTTGCTTTTGAAACAGTATGTGACATTTGTTTTTTGAATTCATTTAAGCCAGAGAAAAATTCAGGATCTATAATTTGTATAAATGTCGATAAATTTATACTTTTAGGATTATCTACTCTTCCAAAACCAGATAACCCTTGAGATAAGGCTTCAATTCCCAAAGCCAAGCCATATCCTTTATGTCCATACTCCATACCACCAACTGGAAGAACTGTTCCGCCTTTATCTCTTACTTCTAATGGATCATTACTTGGTATTCCTTCAGATGTTAATAAACAATCAAAATCAAATTTTTGTTCATTTGCAATCTTTTCTGCAATCATATTATTTGTTGTTATGGATGCACTTATATCAATAATTATAGGCAAATTATTTGTTGGGAAACCTATTGCCATTGGATTTGGAGTAAAAAGAGGTTCAGTTCCACCAAAAGGTGCAACTGTGGAATTTGAAGGAACAGAACTTTTAATAATTGCTATAAAACCTTCATCTACAATATTTTTTAGATATGCTGCAAGTGCTCCATTGTGGTGACTATTTCCAATTGTTACAGTTGAAACTCCATAATCTTTAGCTTTTTCAATTCCAATTTTTAATCCCTCTTGAGTAAGCCAGATCCCTGGTAGTAATTTTCCATCTATTGTAATATTTGATTTTTTTTCAGAAATTATTTTATAGTTTCCACTGACATTCATTATACCTTTTTCAATGTCACTAACATAGTTTGGCAAGAGTCTAACACCGTGAGTGCCATGTCCCATCATATCAGCTTCAACTAAAATTTCAGAGGTGGCATGAGCTTTATCAGTATCCATATTTAATTTTATTAAAATATTTTTACATAATTTTATTAAATTTTCTTTTTGCATAATTTTATTGAAAAAACATTAGTTTAATTTTTTATTAAATGGTTTTGTAGCTGCTATAAAAATACTGGAAACAATAAATATGACAGCAATAATATCAAAATTTGTTATAAACACTCCCATGAAAAAATAATCTATTATGATTGCTAAAACAGGAACCATCATAACAGAAATAGATGTAATATTAACTGAAAATTTTTGTAATACAGTAAAATAAGCCCAATAGGTATATGCGCTTGAAAAAAATATTGCATAAAAAATTATCAAGTAATGAATATAATTAGGATTTCCAAAGTTATTTAAGTCAAAATACAGAGCAAAGGGAATTAATGGTAATACACCAATAAGTTGTTGCCAACCAGCTACCAACATACCGTCTGATTTGAATCCACCATATTTTACTATCATGGTACCAATGCCCCATGACAAACCAGCTGATAGTGTTAAAAACAATCCTAAAATATTATCTATAACACCAATTCCTATCGATAACGAAAAAATTCCAATCATTCCAAAAATCAAAGCAAGAGTTACTGATAAATTGATTTTTTCATAACCAATTAATCCGGCTGAAATTGTAGCCCAAACTGGCATAGTGTAGGCAAGAACAGCTGCCCTTCCTCCACCAAGTAAGGACAAACCATAAAGCATTAAAACTTGCCACAATGTAACATTAAAAAAACTTATTAGTAATAAAGATCTCCAGTTTTCTCTGGGAATGGATAAAGATTTTTTTTTATTTAGAACAAAAACAAATAATAAAATACCTGCAGGCACTCCAGTCATGACCCTAAAACTTAATGGTGGAAACTCTTCAAGTGCTATTTTGAATAAAGACCAAACAGAACTCCAAACAATTATTAAAAAAATTAATAAGATAACTGTTAATAAGTTCTTATTATTTTTTATTTTATTTTTTATCACACAAGTATCTAGATATGGAACTATTTACGGCCATAACAAAAGAAAGTTGTCCATTGTCTAGTACAGTAATATCTTGAAAATGCACCCAAGCTCTTTCAGGTGAAAAAGCAAAAGCTCTACCTCCTGCTTCATATAATTTATACTTCATATCATTAGTTTCTAGAAATCCTTTATATATAGAAAGTAATACAGGTTTTTCATCACCTTTAATTTTAAAAGTTTGTATACCATTAGAGCGAATAGCTGCAGCATGCTTTGGCTTACAAGAGTATTGATCTTTTTTTTCAGAAGCAATTAAGCTATTATTAGAAAAAAAAGTTAATAAAATAGTTGTTAGCAAGTAAATAATTTTTTTCATTTTCATCCTATCTCAATATTTAATTTTATAAATTCTTTTTCTAGACTTTTAGAGGTATTAATTTTTTTATCAATAACATATTTTTCATGATTTATCTCAACCTCTTCTAAATTATATAAATAATTGACCATAAAACCCAAAGATTGTTCTAATCCTTTTTCAGAAGTGTCAGATAGGAAATTAATTCTTTCTAAAATTGCTCCATTTCCTATATGAAATCTCGCTACAGGATCATTTGGTAAATAATCTAATCTTTTTGAGATAAAGAAATATTTTAAAATACTTTCGTTCAATATAATTTCATTTTTTTGAATTTTAGTAGTAGAAGATTTATTATATATTTTATTAAACAAAGTCGTATCATTCGATTGTAACCATTTACTAAATCCTGGGACTGGGGACAAAGTCACAAATTTAGATAAATTTTCAAAATTATTTTGCAAATCTTTGGCAACCTGCTTTATTAAAAAATTGCCAAAAGAAATTCCTTGTAGACCTTTTTGACAATTAGAAATTGAATAAAAAACAGCTGTTGTAGCTTCTTGACTTTTTATCATTAATCTATTTGGATCAAGAATTTCGTTTATTTTTGCTGGAATACTTTTAGTTAGAGCTACTTCAATAAAAATTAGGGGTTCGTCTTCCATAGCTGGATGAAAATATGCAAAGCATTTTCTATCATCGGGCTCTAACCTAGATCTTAACTCATCCCAAGATTTGATTTGGTGAACAGCCTCATATTCAATAATTTTTTCTAAAATATTAGCTGGTGTCTCCCAATCAATTGGTTTTAATATTAAAAAACCTCTATTAAACCAATCTTTGAATAAAGACGATAAATCAAAATCAATTTTTCGAAAATTTGGATGTTTATCTAAAAGGTCTAGCAACTTTTCTCTTAATTTTACTAAGTTAATCGTTCCATGTTGAGTTGAATTCAAACGTCTGAATATCTCTGAGCGTTTTGATTCAGAAATCTTTTTAATGACTTTATAAAAATTGTATTCTTTTTTCTTGTTATAATTTTTTAAAACTTCTTCTATTGAATTAATTTCTAAATCATAATCTTTTTCCAAATATTCAAAAAAACTAACTAATGTCTTTTGATCACATTGACTTAAATAGTCCAACAGTTCTTCTGAATAATTTAAAGCAGAAATCTCTCCTTTAGCATCATTGACATTTTCTACATATTCTAAAAGAGACTTGTTTTGTTTTTTTTCAAAAAGAGAACTAAAATTTTTTTTTCTATTATTTTTGTCAAATAAAGTATTTACTAAATCGCTAAAAAAACTAAATTTACTCATATTTATAAATTTTCTTTCAAGTATTCTCTTGCCTTTTCAACTCCAGCTTCTCTAATAGGTATTTGTATTAAATCTAAACCCATTTCAACTCCACTTAATGTTGCCAAAAGACTTAAATCATTAAAGTCACCTAGATGACCAATTCTAAAGACTTTACCTTTTAATTTGGATAATCCATTTCCCAAGGACATGTTAAAATTTTCTAATATAATTTTTCTTAACTGATCAGCATCTTTGTTTTCAGGAACTAATACTGCAGTTAACACATCAGAAAACCTTTCGTAATTTTGACAATAAACTTCTAAACCCCATGCCTCAACAGCTATTCTAGAAGCTTTTGAATACCTTGCATGTCTTTTAAAAACATTATTAAGTCCCTCTTCATGAAGCATATCAATAGCTTCTTTGAGTCCAAACAGCAGATTTGTAGCGGGAGTGTATGGAAAAAAACCTGTCTTATTAAATTCTAGATGTTCATTCCAATCCCAATAAGATTTTTTAAGAGTTGATTTGTTTGAGACATTAATTGCTTTTTCAGAAATTGCATTAAATGATAGCCCAGGTGGAAGCATTAAACCTTTTTGAGATCCTGAAATAGTGATATCAACACCCCATTCATCATGTTCATAATTTATAGATGCTAAACCGGAAATTGTATCAACCATTAATAATGCATCGTGGTTTAAATTATCTAAAACATCCCTAACAGCTTTTACATTAGCAGTACATCCTGTTGAAGTTTCATTATGAACTATACAAACAGCTTTAATTTTTTTATCAACATCAAGACTTAATCTTTTTTCTATTTCGTTAGGATCTAAACCTTGTCTCCAATCTGTCTTTAAAAGTTCTACCTGTAGACCTAATTTTTTTGCCATATTGTTCCAAAGAGATGCAAAATGTCCAGTTTCAACCATTAAAACATTATCTCCTTCATTTAATGTGTTAACTAAAGCAGCTTCCCAAGCTCCTGTTCCTGACGCTGGAAAAATAATAACAGGGTTCTCTGTTTTAAAGATTGTTTTGATACCACCAAGACATTTCAATGCCAACTCTGAAAACTCTGGACCTCTGTGATCAATTGTAGGATAACACATAGCATTCAAAATTCTATCTGGTACATTAGATGGTCCAGGCAATTGTAAAAAGTGTTTACCAGGTTTGTATTTTCGATTACTCATTATTAATCCTTGTTAAATCTTTAATATTATAAGAATATATATATATGTATTAAATACAAATAACACCTTTTTTAAAACATAAGATTTTAAATGCCAAAAGATTTCGCACTAGTCCCTCTTTCTGAATTAAAAACCCTGACCAATGGAGAATTCTATGATGATGAATTTTCAAAAGGTAGATATTCAACAGATGCATCAATTTATCAAATTCAGCCCTTAGCTGTGTTTATTCCTAAATCTAAAGATGATGTAATTAAAGCAGTTAATTTTTGTCTTGATAATAATATTTCAATTCTTCCACGTGGAGGGGGCACTTCACAATGTGGTCAAACAGTTAATCGTTCACTTGTAATTGATAATTCAAAATATTTTAATAAGATTGTTGATTTTGATGAAAAAAATAAAACTTGTACTGTCGAACCAGGAATTGTTTTAGATGAACTTAACAAGTTTTTAAAACCTTTTGGCCTTTGGTTTCCAGTAGATGTATCAACATCTAGTAGGGCAACCATTGGAGGAATGGCTGGAAATAATAGCTGTGGTGGAAGATCTCTTAAATACGGAATGATGAGAGATAATGTATTGTCGATTGAAGCGATATTAAATGACGGAAAAGAATATTGTTTTGGTGACATAGATATTGATGAATTAAAAAATAATTCCAATTCGAATGTTTTTAACAATAATATTTTTAAATTATATGAACAAGTTAAGAAAAATAAGAATGTAATTTTAAATGATTTCCCAAAAGTATTGCGAAGAGTTGCAGGATATAATGTAGACGCTCTTTTGCCAGATGCAATGTCCTACAGACCAAATGGCAAAAAAGGTGATGGTATAAACTTATCTCATTTTTTAGTTGGATCTGAAGGTACCTTAGGTTATTTCACGAAAGTCAAACTTAAATTATCAGTATTACCAAGTAAAAAAGTAATGGGAGTATGTCATTTTCCTTCATTTTACGAATCAATGGATGCCGCTCAGCATATTGTAAAATTGAATCCAGTTTCAGTAGAATTAATAGATGACACAATGTTAAAATTGGCCAATGATATTCAAATTTTCAAGCAAACTGTTAAAGATATTGTTGTAGGAAATCCAGCGTCATTACTCGTTGTTGAGTTTGCAGATAAAAATCAAACAAAAAACTTAGATAAATTAAATAAATTAGAAAAAATGATGCAAAATCTTGGTTTTAATTGGGATAGTAAACCTAAAACCGGAGGAGTTGTAAAAATACTAAATGACACAGATCAATCCCGCCTTACAGAAATGAGGAAATCTGGATTGAATATAATGATGTCCATGAAAAGCGAAGGTAAACCTGTTTCTTTTGTAGAAGATTGCGCTGTAAACCTTGAGAACCTCGCTGAATACACAGATGGTTTAACAAAAATTTTTAAAAAATATAATGTTCACGGCACATGGTACGCACACGCTTCAGTGGGGTGCTTACACGTTCGTCCTGTTTTAAATATGAAAATTAATGAAGATGTAAAAAAAATGAGAATGATTGCAGAAGAAGCTTGTGCCTTAGTTAAAAAATTTGGAGGTTCTTTTTCAGGTGAGCATGGAGATGGAATTGTTAGATCAGAATTCATTGAAAAAATGTTTGATAAAAAAGTTAATAATATTTTTAGACAGGCAAAAGATTTATTTGATCCTAATAGAATTTTTAATCCAGAAAAAATCATAGATGCACCAAAAATGGATGATAGAAATTTATTTCGATATTCTCCTGCGTACTCAGCCTTGGACATAAAAACGGTTATGGATTGGTCTTCATGGCCAGGAAAATCTGATGGTTTTCAAGGCGCTATTGAAATGTGTAATAATAATGGATCTTGCCGTAAATTAGAAAATGGAGTTATGTGTCCTTCGTACAGAGTAACTAAAGATGAAAAAGATTCACCACGAGGAAGAGCTAACACTCTTAGATTAGCCTTAACTGGTCAGTTTAAAAATGATGCACTTACTTCAAATGAAATGTTTGAAACAATGAAACTTTGTGTTTCATGCAAAGCATGTAAGAAAGAATGTCCTACGAGTGTTGATATTTCAAAAATGAAAATTGAAATAGAAAGACTACGTCACGAAAAATATGGCCTTTCTTTATCACAAAAATTGGTAGCATACTTACCAAAATACAGTAAATACCTAAGTTATTTTTATCCAATTTTAAAAATTTTACAAAAATTAAAAATTTTAAATTTTATCAATGAGGCTTTCTTAAATATTTCAGCAAAAAGAGATATTCCTTTAACTAAAATGAATTATTTTAAAGATGATGAATTAGCTTCAGAGCTTGATAAAAACATGAGAAATCCTGTAATTGTTTTTCCAGATAGTTTTAATAGGTTCCATGAACCTGAAAATATAAGAGCTGCAATAAGGGTTCTTAAGAAATTGGGTTTCAGTCCATTTCTTCCAAAAATTAATAATAAAAATTTATGTTGTGGAAGAACCTTTCTAACTTATGGATTAATAGACAAAACAAAAAATGAATACGAAAATATTTTAAAAACATTTTTGCCCTATTTAAAAAAAGGCATCCCAGTTGTTGGATTAGAACCATCATGCATTTTATCTTTCAGAGACGAGTTGCCCTCTTTAATAAAAAGTAAAGAAGCACTTTTACTTTCAAAAAATAGTTTTACATTTGAAGAACTCCTATCTAAAAAAATATCTAACTTCAATTTTAAACCATACAATGATAAAGTGTTACTTCATGGACATTGTCACCAAAAAGCCTTTGATGTTGTAAACCCTATTGTAGAAATTTTGAAAAAAATTCCTAAAATTCAGCTAGAAAATATAGAAACAAGCTGTTGTGGAATGGCTGGTGCATTTGGATACAATAAAGAAACTTATGAAGTATCAATAAAGATGGCAATGGCTAAACTTATTCCCTCTATTTTAAAGTATAAAAATCCAACTGTTATAGCCGATGGTACTTCCTGCCGAGCTCAAATTAAAGACCAATCTGAAATAAAAGCTGTTCATATAGCAAATTTTTTAGAACCATTAATTACAGAGAAAATTAATTAATAATGAAAATTAAAACAACAAGTGCTCATTGGGGAAGTTATTATCCTAAAGTAAAAAATAAAAAACTTATATCTCTTGAACCTTATGAAAAAGATGAAAACCCGTCTCTAATTTCAGAGGGAATGATTGATGCAGTAAATGATAAGTTAAGAATTCAAAATCCTTGTGTTAGAGCTGGTTGGTACCATGATTATTTAAATGAAAGTGAAAATAATAATATAGTCTCTGATAGAGCTAGAGAAAAAAGAGGAAATGATGAATTTATTGAAATTTCATGGGAAGAAGTTGTAAACATAGTTTCAAAAGAATTAAATAGAGTTAAAACTGGTTTTACTAATAAATCTATTTTTGCAGGATCGTATGGTTGGGCATCTGCAGGAAGATTTCATCATGCTCAAAGTCAATTACACCGTTTTTTTAATTGTTTTGGTGGTTACGTTAAATCTGTAACTACATATTCATATGCAGCGAGTGAAACAATTATTCCCCATGTAATAGGTATGTCTTATAGAAAATTTTTAGATCAACATACTGATTGGAATAGTATTTCCAAAAACACAGATGTGATCTTAATGTTTGGGAGTTTGCCATTAAAAAACGCTCAAGTGACTTCAGGAGGAGTTGGCTTTCATACTACAAAAGCTTTTTTACAAAAATGTAAAAAAAGAAATGTAAAATTTTTTAATATAAGTCCTACTAATTTTGAAGCTGATAAGTTAGTTAATGCCGAATGGATAAAGATCAGACCAGGAACTGATGTAGCTTTTATGCTTGGTCTCGCTTATTTGTTAGAGAGTAAAAATCTATGCAATCGAGAGTTTTTAAAAACACGTTGCCATGGATATGATAAATTTAAAGATTATCTTCTTGGTACCAATGATGGAGTTAAGAAGGACCCTGAATGGGCTCATAAAATAACAGGACTTGATAAAACAGTCTTTTACAAAGTTATTGATTCAATTGAAAATAAAAAAGTTCTTGTTTCTGGTTCATGGTCTCTTCAGAGACAACAATATGGAGAACAACCACATTGGATGATAGTTGTTTTAGCATCAATGATAGGACAAATTGGTAAACCAGGTGGTGGTTTTGGTTTAGGATATAGTGCAGAGAATGGAATTGGAAATCCAGTAAAAAATTTTAAATGGCCAGCATTAGATCAATTTAAAAATCAAATACTAGATTTCATTCCTGTAGCAAGATATTCTGACATGTTGCTTAACCCAGGTAAAAGTTTTTCTTTTAATGGACAAACATATCAATATCCAGATATAAAATTAGTTTATTGGGCCGGTGGTAATCCATTTCATCATCAAATGAACTTATCAAAATTAAGAAAGGCCACATTTAAACCTGATACAATTATTACAAATGAGATATGGTGGAATAGTCTTGCCAGACATTCTGATATAGTATTACCTACAACTACATCACTTGAGAGAAATGATATTGGCTTTAGACATTGGGAACAAACTGTATCACCAATGCACAAAGTAATAGAACCTGTTGGAAATTCAAAAAATGACCATGAAATTTTTTCTTTAATTTCAAAAAAATTAGGTTTTAAAGAGCAATTTACTGAAAATAAAACTGAAGAGGAATGGCTTAAAACTTTATGGGGAAAGGCAAAAGAAAGTGCAAAAGAAAAAAATTTTAATCTCCCTAATTTTGATGAATTTTGGAATGGAGGATTCTTTGAGGTTTTAAAACCTACAAACGAACAAATACTTATGGAAGATTTCGTGAGAAATCCTAAGCAATTTCCTTTATCAAATCGTTCTAAAAAAATAGAAATTTTTTCAGATGAAGTAGATAGTTTTAATTACTCTGATTGCCCGGGTCATCCTACATGGTTAGAACCAAAAGAATGGCTGGGTTCAAAAATAACAAAAAAATTTCCATTACATTTAATTTCTGGTCAACCTGAAAATCGACTACATAGTCAACTTGATAACAGTAGACATAGTAAAAAATCAAAGATCCGTGGAAGAGAACCACTTCTATTAAACCCAAATGATGCAAAAACACGAAATTTGAAAAATGAAGATATTGTTAAAGTTTTCAATGATAGAGGTTCATGCTTAGCAGGTTTGAAAATTTCTGATGATGTTATGGAAGGAACTGTATTTCTTCCTGTTGGTGCTTGGTATAATCATGCACCAGATGATGATACATTTTGCATCCATGGTAACCCCAACGTTCTTACTGATGACATTGGATGTTCATCTTTAAGTCAGGGGCCATCGGCTCATTCTACTTTAGTTGAAATAAAAAAATGGGAAAAAGATTTACCACCTATTTCAATATTTGATATGCCAAAAATAAAATAATTAAAATTCTAATGCATCAAATCTAATTTTAGCGATTTTATGGACTTCATTTATTGCAGTCGAAAACTCTTCTTCATAATTATTATTTATTCTGTTTTTCATTGAATTAATTACATCTGATCTATTAAGACCTTTGACAGCGATAATAAATGGGAAATCGAACTTTTCTTTATATAATTTGTTAAGTGATTTAATTTCTTCATATTCCTCTTGAGAGCATTGATCTAAACCTGCAGATTTTTGTTCTTCTTGAGACGATTCAGTAAGACTAGAAATTTCATTTTTTTTTATTCCAAGTTCAGGGTGAGACCTTAATAACTTTAGTTTTAAATTATCTGAGCTTTTATTTACTATTTTTTTCATAACTGATCTAAGCTCATTTGAAGTATTTGGAAGTTTAGATTTATCCTCAATAACGCTTTTAATTACCCAATCAGAATGCTCATATATCGATTCAAATAAAGATACAAATTTTGATTTTTTAAAATTTTTATTTTCAAAATTGATAATTTCATTTTCCATTTCTTTGCCTCAACATATATGATATAAAAATTTATGGCTGGGTTAACCACACATGTACTAGATACGAGCATTGGCAAACCTGCACATGATATTCTAATAGAATTATTTTTTTTAAACAATGAAGTTAAAAATAAAATTTTAGAATGTACTACGAACAAAGATGGGCGTGTTGACAAACCTTTACTAACTCATGAAAATTTTAAGTTTGGAAATTACCAACTTATTTTTCATGTAAAAGATTATTTTTTAAAAAATAAAACTGTAAATCCTGATTATTCTTTTTATGATAAAATAAATATCAATTTTTCAATAACGGAAAAAAATCATTATCATATTCCGTTGTTAGTTTCTCCATTTGGTTATAGTACTTATAGGGGAAGCTAAAGTGTCTTATATTTTACTTGAATGGACTGAATTTTTAGTTAGATGGCTACATGTGATTGCTGGAATAGCATGGATTGGATCAAGTTTTTATTTTATCGCTTTAGATTTAAGTTTAATAAATAGAAAAGATATCCCAAAAGAAGCTCATGGTGAAGCTTGGCAAGTTCATGGTGGAGGCTTTTACCAAATAGTAAAATATCTTGTAGCCCCAGATAAACTTCCATCTCAACTAACATGGTTCAAATGGGAGGCATACGCTACTTGGATTTCTGGCTTTTTACTCTTAATACTAGTTTATTATATCAGTGCAGATCTTTATATGATTGAAATTGAAAAAATTGATCTTTCAAATTTAGAAGCAATATCACTTTCATTAATGGGAATTATTTTAGGATGGGTTTTATACAATTATATTTGTAAAAAAACAGTAAATAAAAATAATATAATGCTCTCTATCTTTATTCTTTTAGTATTCACATTTTTTAGTTGGTTATATTTTCAAGTTTTTTCACATCGAGGAGCTTATATGCAGATTGGTTCGATGTTAGGAACAATAATGGTAGCTAACGTTTTAATGATTATAATTCCTGGACAGAAGAAAGTAGTTCAAAGTTTACTCGAAAATAAAAAACCTGATCCTATTCATGGAACAACTGCAAAACAAAGATCTTTACATAATAATTATTTAACTCTCCCTGTCATATTTATTATGATAAGTAATCACTATCCAACAATATACGCTACTGATTATTCCTGGATAGTAATTTCATTAATAATCATTGCTAGTGCATTGATTAGACAATTTTTCAATATAAAACACTCTGGGAAAAAACCTCCTTACTTGCTTTGGGCTCCTGTGTTAATGATAATTTTGTTTTCAGTTTATTTGTCTGAAATAGGTAAGCCTAACCTAACAAATAATGATAAAAGAGCAAATGCAATCATAGAGCAAATTCCAAAAGATCTTATATCGGCATCAGAAGAAATAATTATTTCTAAATGTTCAATGTGTCATGCGAAAGAACCATTGTGGGATAACATGCAACACTCTCCAAAACTAGTTAATCTTGAAAATATTAATGATTTAATAAAAAATATAGAAGGAGTTTACTCTCAATCTGTGATGTCATACGCAATGCCACCAGGAAACATAAGTGTTTTAGAAAATTCAGAAAGAAAAATTCTTTACGATTTATATCACTTTGTTGATAAACTTTAATGCTTTATCTAACAAAGTCCTTTTTAAAACTTTATAATTTAATTTACAAAATTTATATCTAATTCACATTACGATTTTTGTAATTTATCATTAGGTATTTTAAATTATAATAAATCATAGTAGATTTATATATCTATCAAATATATTCTGATAATTGAGAAAAGATATGAATAATTTTGATACCTTAATTGAAAATGGTTTAGTTGTAACAGAAAATAAAATTGGCCAACTAAACATTGGTATTAGAGATGGTAAAGTAGCTTATCTTGGTGATAAAAACTTAAATGCAGAGTTAAAAATTAATGCTAATAATTTAATTATTTTACCTGGGGGCATTGACCCTCATGTTCATGTTGATCAGCCATCAGGAGATGATGTTATTATGGCTGATGATTTTCAATCTGCTACAAGGTCAGCTGCCGCTGGAGGAAATACCACCATTCTTCCATTTGCCATGCAAATAAAAGGACAATCATTAAGAAAATGTGTTGAAGATTACCATAAAAAAGCTTCAGGAAATCTCTATATTGATACTTCATTTCATTTAATCATTAGTGATCCAACCCCTCAAGTTTTAGGACAAGAATTGCCCGCACTCTCGAAGGATGGCTATACATCTTTTAAAGTTTTCATGACATATGACGATTTAGTTTTAAATGATAAAGAATTAATTGAAGTATTTGATGTTGCAAAACAATTAAAGACTTTAGTAATGGTTCATGCTGAGGGATATGATTCAATAAAATATTTATCAGATAAATTTGAAAAAGAAGGTAAAACTGCACCTTATTATCATGCTTCAACTAGACCTCAAATTGTCGAAAGAGAAGCTACACACAGAGCAATAAGTCATGCTCAGATCGTAGATATTCCTCTTATGATAGTTCATGTTTCCGGTGAAGAGGCACTAAACCAAATCAGATGGGCAAAAGATAAAGGTGTAAAAGTTTTTTCAGAAACATGTCCACAATATATTTGTCTTACTGAAGATGATCTAAAAGGACTGAATATGGACTTTGAAGGTGCAAAGTATGTTTGCTCTCCTCCACCAAGAGATAAGGAAAGTCAAGAGGCTATTTGGTCAGGGTTAATTGACGGTACATTTGAAATCTTCTCTTCAGATCACTGTCCATTTAGATTTAAAGATAAAAAAGGCAAAGATAGACCTGGTGCAAGAACTTCATTTAAATGGGTGCCTAACGGAATTCCTGGTGTGGAAACAAGAATGCCTATTTTGTTTTCAGAAGGCGTTACAAAAAACAAAATTAATTTAAAAAGATTTGTAGAATTAACATCTACAAACCCTGCCAAAATGTATGGTATGTACCCCAAAAAAGGAGTTATTAAAGTTGGCTCAGATGCAGATCTAACATTTTGGGATCCTAATTTAAAAAAAACGATTTCTCAAAATAACCTTAATCATGGTTCTGACTATACACCATATGAAGGATTAGAAATAACAGGCTGGCCAGTTCAGACCTGGTTACGCGGTATAAAAATTTTTGATAACGGAGAATTTACTGCATTAAAAAATCTTGGTCAATATATGAGCAGAGATTTTTCATCATTTTAAAGGAATAATTATGAATGATAATATTTTAAATTTTGTTAATTTAGCCTCACCGAGGCTAGGCACGAGGGTTGTTGAATTTACAGATGATTTTTTTGGTGATGTCTCAAGAATGTTAAAAGATGAAGATCCAATCTTTATTCCTGATAAGTACGATAATCATGGGAAATGGATGGATGGATGGGAAAGTAGAAGAAAAAGAACTGAAGGTAATGATTGGTCAATTATAGAGTTAGGATCCTCAGGAGAAATAGAAGAAATAGAAATTGACACGAGTCACTTCACTGGTAATTTTCCACCGTATGCTTCTTTAGAGGGTATTTATTCAAAAGAAAAACCTAAATTTGATGATGATTGGACTTCTATTTTAAAAAAAACTGAACTTAAAGGTGATAAATCTCAAAAGTTTAAAGTTAAATCGGAGTTAATTAATTATGTTAAATTTCAAATTTATCCAGATGGTGGTGTAGCTAGATTGAGACTTAATGGTAATGTTTTGTATGATTTTCAAAAAAATAAAAAAGATATTTATGAACTCTCATCCTTAAACTTAGGAGGAAAAATAATTTCTTATAATAATGCTCATTATGGCGATGTTTCCGCATTACTTTCTGAAGGTAGAGGAAAAACAATGGGTGATGGGTGGGAAACAAGAAGAAGAAGAACACCAGGCAATGATTGGATAATAATTAAATTAGCACACACAGGTTTAATAAAAAAAATAGAAATTGATACAGCTCATTTTAAAGGTAATTTTCCAGATAAAGCGTCAATACAGTGTGCGCTTATAAATGACACCTCTACAGTTAAAAAATTAATAGATAACTCCGTGAATTGGAAAGAAATATTATCTTCTCAAAAGTTAAAGGCTGATAATATTCACACTTTTTCGAATTTAAACGAATCTGGTCCCGTAAATTACGTTAAATTAAATATTTTCCCAGATGGCGGTGTCTCAAGGTTAAGAATTTTTGGAAGTTTAACAATTTGAATTTTTTGAAAATAGAAACTATTGATCAAAATAACTTTTCTTCGTTTGGAGATATTATTGATAAAAAAAGTTCATCTAAACAAATATCTATAAATCAAGGAACAACCAAAAGATATAGTGAAATTTCTAAACTAAATCTCAATGAAAATAATGGTGATAGCTTTGTTTCAATTTTTTCCGGAAAACCAAGACCTTTTCCAATCGAAATTAAAATATTAGAAAAACATCCTTTAGCAACGCAAACCTTTTTACCAATTCAAAGCTTTGATTGGTTAATTGTTGTTGCTCAAGAAGAAAATAATATGCCATGTCTTAACACATTAAGATGTTTTAAAGTTAATTCTGAAATGGGAGTAACGTATAAAAAAAATATTTGGCATCATCCACTTTTAGTAACAAAAAATCAAGATTTTTGGGTAATAGATCGAATAAACAATTTTGAAAAAAATAATGAAAATTTAGAAGAATTTTATTTTGATGTAAAAGATTATGTTTATATAGATTTAAATGTTTAATAATCTTTTACTTGCCATTTTATGATTTTCAAGAGAGGTATTTAAATCAAAATTCTTCATATGTCCATTTTCAGCTATTATGTTCCCATTGCAGATAGTAAACTTGGTTTTAATTGGTCCACAAAAAATTAATCCAGCAATTGGATCTGAAAAAGTCCCAGACATATCAATTTGGTTCAAGTCATAAATTGCAAAGTCTGCAGCTTTTCCAATTGATATTTCTCCAATATCATTTCTATTTAAAGTTTCTGCTCCACCTTTAGTTGCTATTTTCAGAGCTTCTCGAGCTGAAAACTTGTCTGTACCATACTTAACACGCTGAAGAAGCATTGTTTGTCTTGCTTCCGCCAGCAAATGACCACTATCATTAGAACTTGAACCATCAACTCCTAATCCAACATTTACCCCTAAATCAACCCAATCTCTAACTGGAGCTATACCACTTGCTAATCTCATGTTTGAAGTTGGGCAATGAGCTATACCTGTACAAGTTTTAGAAAATAATTTTGACTCAGATTGATTTAATTTAACACAATGAGCATGCCAAACATCATTCCCTAACCATCCTAAATCTTGAGCGTATTCACCTGGTGATTTATTAAATTTTTTAATTGAATATTCAATATCTTCGTCATTTTCAGCTAAATGTGTATGAAGGGTTACATTATAATTTCTAGCCATTTCTGCAGTTATTTTCATAAGGTCTTGACTTACTGAAAATGGTGAACATGGAGCAATTACAACTCGAAGCATGGAAAAAGCATCTGGATTATTAAATTCTTCTACAACTCTCTGACAATCCTTAATT
>CACNQW010000008.1 GCA_902622745.1 uncultured SAR116 cluster alpha proteobacterium | reverse complement strand
TTGGAATTCTACCCAATAATATATTTGATACTCAAATTGCATATTCTTTCATTAGTCAAGAATACCAAATAAGTTATGAAAAATTAGTTTTTAAAATATTAAAAATAAAATTAGATAAAACTTTTCAATATTTTGACTGGACTTTAAGACCGATTAGTCAAAATCAACTTAATTATGCATTGAATGATGTCTATTACTTAAGAAAAATATACTTTAAAATAAAACAAAAATTAAAGATTAAAAATAGATTTGATTGGGCCATAGAAGAATCAAAAACTTATCTAAACAGAAAACTTTATCTTAATTCTCCAGAAAATTATTGGAAAAATATTTATCCATCAAAAGTTAAACATTTCGACTTATTTAAGTTAAAAAAAATTTTTGAATGGAGAGAGAAAAAATGTATAAATTTTAATATTAGTAGAAAATTAGTATTTAGTGATAAAGATCTTATCACACTAGCAAAATCTCCAAAAAAATTAAATTCACTTAGCATAAAGTATAAATTAGAAAATAAAGATTTAGTAATACTTAATAAAATCTTATCAAACGATTCTGACACATTATTTGAAAAGGAGACTAAAATTTTAAATAATAATATTGAACTATTAACTATTTTAAAATTTATTCTTAAATTAATTTCAAATGAGTTAAATATAAGTCAAAATTTAATTGCCACAACATCAGATTTAGAAAAGTTAAAATTTAATAATAATAAAAACTCTAGATTATTTAAAACTTGGAGAAATGAAGTTTTTGGAAATAAAATTAAAAAATTTTTAAACAACGAACTTAAAATTATTACTAAAGAAAAAAGATTCTTTTTAGAAAAAATTTAAGTTTTAACTTCTAAGCTGTTTAACACTTCTTTAATTTGTTTTAATGTAATTTTTCTTTTCTCTTCAAGAGATATTATGTCTAGAGCTTGAGTAAAATGAGAAATAGATTTATAATTTCTTTTGATTCTTTTAATAATATATAAACATAGCTTATCATTTAGAAATATCTTTTTATCACTTAATTCCTTTACAAGAATAGAAAATAAGAATTCATCATCTGGTAGCTCTATTTTAGTACTTATACATGATCTAATCCTTGATTCTAAATCAGTCAAGCCAAAATTTATTTCATTAGGAGGTTTTGAAGTTATAATTAATAAAGATCCTAAATTAAAAAGAATTTCATTAAAAAAATGAATAAAAAGATTTTCATTTAAACATTCTGCTTTATCAAAATTATCAAAAATAAATGATTTACCTAACTTAGCTTGATTTAAATTTTCATTACTAAATTTTTTAATAAATTTAGCATCTGTTATTTCTTTATAGATATGAGCTAAATGTGTCTTTCCCGAACCAGAAGGTCCATAAAGAATTAATACAGGGAAATCAAATTTTTTTTTAAATTTTTTAATATCTTTAAATTCATCAATTAGAGATAATGCAACTTCATTGACCTTATTTATAATAAAATTAGAATGATTTTTAACGTTTCTAAAAGATAAAGGTAATGCTAATTGTTTAATTAATTTTTTTTCCATTTTTTGAATCATCGAAAATATAATTAAAATAAAAACGTGCAATTACACCTATTATTGCTGCAACTGGAATAGCCATTAAAATACCTATAAATCCAAAAAAACCACCTCCAATTAAAAGTGCAAAAATAATCCATATTGGATTTAAATTAACTGCTTCACCAACAAGTTTAGGTGTTAAAAAATAACTTTCTAATAATTGTCCAATAATAAAAGTTATTAATATAATCAATAATTCAATGCCATATCCAAATTGAACCAAGCCTAAAATTAATGCCAAAAAACTTCCTAAAAAAGCCCCTATATAAGGTATAAAAGATATCAAACCAACGAACAATCCCAAAATGAAACCAAACTCAAGTGATATGAAATTTAAAATCAGTGAATAAAAAATTGATAAACATAAACAAACAGAAATTTGTCCTCTGATATATTTAGATAAAGTTAAATTTATCTCTTCTAAAATAATTGAAAAAAAACTAAAGCTTGAATTTTTTGTTATGTTATTAAAAAAAGATCTTATATTTTTCATTTCTAATAACATGTAAAATGTTATTATTAATATTAATAAAATATCAAAAAGACTGTTTAATATTAAAAGACCTCCCTTAAAAAAATTATACCCAGCATCACCAACTTTAATAAAAAATAATTTTAAAAGTTTAAATATATCTTCTTCATTAATTTGTTTCTGGCCGAAAATAGATTTTAAATAAGGTGATATTGTTTCATTTAAATAATTAATATATTTAGGTGCACTAATTGTAATCTTTTCAAATTGTGCTGAAATAATAGGAATAGCTAGAGATAAAATTAAAAAAACAATTATAACAAAAATAAATAATGAAACAAAACTCGAAATTATACTAGGCAAAAATGAGCTTAGTTTATGATTTATTGGACCTAAGAGATAAGCTAATATAAAAGCTAAAACAAATGGATAAGTTATTTTGTAAAACACAAAAATAGTTAAAGTTAATATAGTCAAACACATGATCAAAAAGATATTTTTTTTATTCTCTTCAAATGCTCTCATTTTTTTATCAAAATAAATTCATCATTAACTTGTTTCAACTTATAGCCTTTTTCATTCAAAATATTAAAGAAAGTATTATTTGTGCCTTGGAATGCAAGACTTACTTTGCCAACATCTCCTTTTAACCCAATAACGTCTATCTTTTTCATATAAGGAAGATTACTAAGCAGATTTAAAGAATTTGACCAGTCTTTACTCTTTTGAATTGGAATATAAATATCAACGAAAGTGATTAATCCTTCTTTAAAAAAATTATTTTTTTTCCAACTCTCTTCAAATACATAAATCAATTCATTAATATCTTTTAAAAGTATATTTTTATTTAGATTTGTAACTGACTTAAAATTTTCATAATTCCTTACTTTAGAAAAAATAGTTTGATCAAATTCGCCAATTTCATTGTAAAGTTTTCCTGAAATTTTTAATTGATATTTTCCATTGCGAGCTAACTTAGGTTGTAAAATCACTACTAATATTCTTTTCGTTAAATCATTTCTAATTATTTTTTTTAGAACATTTTTATTAGATTTTAATACTTCTTCGCCTTTTATACTTCTTTTTAATGATAAATTTCCAGCAGAAAGCTTGAATTTTAGTAAACTATCATTCGAATTTAAAAAGTCTTTCCATAATTTGTACCATAAATCTTTTTCATCCAAATAAATATATCCACTCGGGCCTTCATATATTGGAAAAATAGAAATAGGTAAACTAAACACTTCTGCGAAATTTAAATTTTCTTTTTTAAAGAATTGAACAACCTCATCTCTATTAAAACAAAAATCAAAACTCCCTACAAATCGATTTGTGCTATTAGCTTCATTATTGATTTTTATAAAATTTATCATTTTATTTAAATCAATTTTATACGAATTTTTAATTTGTTTCCTTAAAGTAAGTCTATTTAGTAGTTGATTAAAAGCAATTAATCTGCCTTTTTCTTCTGCTTTTGATTTTGCTATAGTTAAATCTTTATGCTTGGCATCAGACATCACATCTTTTACATAAAATGCTTTTTCGTTACAATCTAATTTCGAAGATGCAAATACTTTAAATTGAATTATAAAAACAAAAATTAAGATTATTTTTATCAAAAAAAGTTTTAAGTTGAAATCAAATGCCATGGCTATAAAGTAGAGATAATTTATATCATATTTATACTTAAATTAACTATTTAAATTATTAGTCATAATTATGCAAAAAAAAATCAATAAAATCAAATCAATCACATATAAAGAATCAGGTGTTGATATAGATAAATTTGGGATAATATTAAATGATCTTAAAAAAGAAATTTTAAGTACCTTCAATGATTCAGTTATTAATAATTTTGGAAGTTTTTCTAGTGTATTAGATATAAATAAACTTGGATATAATGATCCTTTGTTACTATCTTCGACTGATGGAGTTGGAACTAAACTTAAACTTGCAATTGAAACTCAAAATTTTGATAATATTGGTATCGATTTAGTAGCTATGTGTGTAAATGATATCTTGGCACAAGGAGGGTTGCCTCATTTCTTTTTAGATTATATAGCAGTTGGAAAATTAGAAGAAAAACAGATTAAAGCAATCATAAAAAGTATAATTAAAGGATGTATCATTTCCAATTGTGCACTGGTTGGTGGAGAAACTGCTGAAATGCCTGGTCATTATGTAAAAAATAATTTTGATATAGCAGGGTTTTCTATAGGTGCTGTTGAAAGAGATGAAATTCTAATACCTTCATTGGTAAAGGATGGAGATTTAGTAATTGCTATTGAAAGTAATGGAATTCATTCAAACGGATTTTCGTTAATTAGAAAATTAATTGATAATCACTCTATTGATATAGTTAAAGAAAAATTTGATTTCAATAATGATAAAAATATTGCTGAGACACTATTAAAACCAACTTTTATTTATACTGACTTAATTAAAAAAAAACCAAAAAACTTAAAATTACATGGAATATCTCATATAACAGGAGGTGGTCTAATTGAAAATCCAAAAAGATCTTATGGAAAAGACTTATCTTTAGTATTAGATTGTTCAACATTTAATATTAATCCGTTATTTTTATGGATAAAAGAAAAAGCTAATCTTGATTGGTATGAATTATTTAAAACTTTTAATTGTGGTATTGGATTGTTAGTGTTCTTAGATAAAAAGAATTCTTCTGATCTTCTAAATCATTTAAAAAATCTAAATTTTAATTCCTGGATAGTTGGAGAAATGCGAAAGAAAGAAAAAAATCATAATTCTGTCCAAATTTTAAATTATGAAAAAAATTAAATTATCTATATTTTCTTCAGGTGTTGGAAGTAACCTTTTAGCTATTCATAAAGCTACTATGGATAAAACTTTTCCAGGTTTAATAGAACTAGTAATATGTAATAAAACTTGTCCGGCTTTTGAATTGTCAAAAAATTTAAATTATGAAACTAAATTAATTTCAAGTTTAAATAGTAAAAAATTCGAAACTTTAGCTCATAATGAATTAATTTACCATGAAATTGATTTAATTTGTTTAGCAGGTTTTATGCAAATTCTGTCACCAGAATTTGTTTTAAATTGGGAAAACAAAATTTTAAATATACATCCTTCAATTCTTCCGTTATTCCCGGGTTTACATACACATAATAGAGTATTATCAAAAGGGTTAAAAATTCATGGTTCAACTGTTCATGTTGTAAATGATAAACTTGATTCTGGAAAAATTCTAGGACAACTTGCTATTCCAGTTAAAGATGCTGATATAAAAACTATGAAAGATAGAATAAAAAAATATGAGAACATATTGTATCCTGAAGTAATTCGAAAATATATTTGGACTTTTATATTTAAAAAAGATAGGGTTTATGAAGGTAAGCTAGTCAGTAATAAAGACGTTATATTTTCATATTAAAGAAATTTTCATGACTAATAAGTTAGATAAACATACTAAAGACAACCAAAAATTCTACGAAGGATTTTTAAAATTCACTTTATATTCATGTATAGCAATCACCATAATAATTGCCTTACTTGCTTTTTTCCTAGTTTAACCTTCATATAATTCTGTTTCAGAAAAAAAGAAGGAAATTTCTTTTTTAGCATTATCAACAGAATCTGAACCATGTACTGAGTTTGCCTCAATGCTCAATGCACACTCTTTCCTAATAGTACCTTTTTCTGCATCATCCGGATTTGTTGCGCCCATTACCCGTCTATAAAGCGCAACTGCATTTTCACCTTGTAATACCTGTACTACAACTGGTCCAGATACCATAAAAGAGACTAAATCTTCAAAAAAAGGTCTTTCCTTATGAACTTCGTAAAATCTACTTGCAACTTCCTTAGACAATTTAATTCTTTTTTGTGCAATAATATTTAGACCAGATTTTTCAATCATGTAATTAATTTTCCCAGTGATATTTCTAGCGGTTGCATCTGGCTTGATTATTGATAAGGTTTTTTCTGTAGACATAAGTTCTCCTTTTTCATTTCTTATAATCAAAATTTCTTATTAATTCAAATAACAATTTGACACCCCATCCAGATGCACCAGAAGGAGATGTTTTAGTAGAACTATTTAACCAAGTTACTCCAGCAATATCAAGATGAGCCCATGGTGTGTTTTTAACATGTCTTTTTAAAAAGCATGCTGCAGTAATTGATCCTGCTCCTAACCCGCCGATATTTTTCATATCTGCGATCTCAGTATTTATCATTTTATCATATTCTTCGTCTAATGGCATTGACCATACTTTATCTCCAGTTTTTTCTCCAGTTTCTTCGATTTTTTTTGCTAAATTATCATTGTTGCAAAATAAACCTGCTCTGACTTTTCCTAAAGATACTATCATCGCTCCAGTTAATGTTGCTAAATCTATCATGAATTCTGGATTAAGATTTTTTTCAGCCCAAGATAGCAAGTCTGCTAATACTAATCTACCCTCTGCATCTGTATTTAAAACCTCAATTGTTTTGCCTGAAAATGAGTTTATAACATCTCCAGGCCTTTGAGCATTCCCATCAGGCATGTTTTCAACTAAACCTATAATACCTACTACGTTTTTTTTTATTTTATTTCTTGAAATTGCTTCTATTAAACCACTAACCGTCGCAGCACCTCCCATATCCCATTTCATGTCTTCCATTGATTTAGCTGGTTTTAGAGAAAGTCCACCTGAATCAAAGCAAACTCCTTTACCAACAATAGTGAGTGGTTTCTCATTTTTTTTCCCACCAATCCATTCCATCACTACAACATGACTTTCTTGCCTGGAGCCCTGGCCAACAGCAAGCAGTGACGTCATTCCTATTTTTTTTAAATTATTCTCATTTAAAATTTTAACATTCACACCAAATTTTTTTAATTTCTTACATTCTTCTGCAAAAGATTTAGGATTAAGTATATTTGCAGGTTTCCAAACTAAATCTCTTGTAAAATTAACCCCCCTAACAAGATTTAAATTAAACTGAAAGCTTGATTTAATTTTAGAATAGTTTTGAGAAAAAACTAATATGTTTTTAATTTTACTTTCATTTCTATTAGATTTATAATTTTGAAACTTATAAGACTTTAAACAAAACCCTCTTAATAAATTCGAAGAATAAATTTCATCATCAATGTAAAAACTAATATTAACATAAAATTCAGAACTTATTTTATCAAAAATTAAACCACCTTGATTCTCAATATCTAAACTATAATCATCAGAATTTTTCAAAAGTGGAATTATTAAAAAACATCCAAATTCAGTTTCAAATAAATATGGTTGTTTTATTTTTCTGGCTTTTGAATTATAAATTAGAAATTTTTCATTTTCGATATTTAACCAATTTGGTTTAAATTTAAGTTCTTTTAAATCTTTTAGAAACAAAACATTTACTGCATTTTTCTTAATACTTCGTTTTGAACTAATTTTCTTAAAATCAATTTTCAAATTGCTTACAATTATCATAACTCTTTCCTATTACTAAAATAAAAATAATGTTAAATTATACCATGCGTATTTTTAAATACATTTTTAAAATGTCAATATTAAATACATTAATATCAACTTTAGTGATTATTGGACTTGTTTGGGTAAGTCAATCATTTAGATCAATAAAGTTTATATTTGAAAAAGGCGGCACTATTTTAGATTTTTTTAAATTATCTATTTTTAGTATGCCAGCATGGCTATCAATAAGTGTATCTTTTGGAGTATTTTTTGGAGCCTTTATTACCTTTACAAAATTGCAAAATGAAAGAGAACTTATCGCTATGAAGTCTTCAGGACTAAACTCACTTCAACTTTCCTATCCAATTTTTGTAATGAGCATAATTTTAAGTTCTTTTTTATTTTTCAACTTTCATGTGTTACTTCCAAAAAGTTATTCATTTTATAAAAGTTATGAGGATAACTTAAGATACAAAAAACCTCAACTTTTGTTTAATGAAAACTCTTTTTTCCATATTGATCAAAAAACATTTTTTGCACAATCTATCAAAGGAAATAAATTGAGCAAACTTTTTATTAAAGATTATTCTTCCAAACAAAAAACTACCGATATTTTTGCTAAAAATGCTCTTTTTATTTTTGAAAAAAAAAATATAAAAATTAAATTAATGGATGGTGTTAAAATAATTTCAAATCAAAAGACAAATCCATTAATTATAAATTTTAAACAAGATTACATCTCATTTGATCAAAAACAAACAAAAAAACCAACCAGATTAAATCGCGTCATTGATTTGAAAGAATATACTTATTTTGATTTGATAAGTAAATCTAAATTATACCCAAAATCAAGTGGAATTTATTTGGCTGAAGCTCACTCTAGAAATGTATTTAGTTTAACACCTTTAATTTTTTGCTTAGTTTTTCTATCCCTTTTTTTAAGGTTTCAACATTCTAGATATGATAGTATTTTTAATAAGTTTTTAATCATTAGTTCAGTTTTTTTTATCCAAATAACTTTATTTTCGATGAAAAACTTAATTACTAAATTTGAAAGTTTTGTATATGTATTTTATTTAGTGCCTTTTATAATAATTATGACTAGTTTTATATCGATAAAATATGAAAATGTTTCAATTTCAAATTTAAGAAAGTAAAAAATGGTTAATAATAATTTTTTCCCAAAAGTCCTTTTTTCTTATTTAATAAAAATATACTTAAAAAATATTATATTAGTTTTATTAATTTTTTTATTTCTTATTTTTCTTGTTGATTTTATTGAAATATATAGAAGGGCAAGTGAAAAAATTAATTTTAATAATAATAGTGATGATAACTTTATTTCAATTTTGATATATTTATCTTTATTAAAGTCACCGAACACCATTAAAAATATTTTGCCAATCTCAATTTTAATTTCATCTGTTTTAACCTTTGTAAACTGGAGACAAACTAATTATTTCGTTATTGTAAGAACCATAGGCATATCTCTTAAAAAAACTATCTTTCCTCCATGTATTTTAGTTTTATCTTTAGGTTTTTTATCTTTAATTTTTTTACATCCTTTAGCAAACTATAGTAAGAAAAAATATAAAACTTTAGAAAATCAATATTTTGGACACAAAGTAGAGGAAAGTGTCTCTTTATCAAAAAATGGAATATGGATAAGAAAAAAAATTAGTGATGGATTTTTAATTATAAAAGCTCAAAGTGTTGCAAAAAATAAAAATGTCTTAAACAATGTAGAAATTTTTAGGTTTGATATTAATAATAATTTTATTAATAAATTAATTGCTAATACGGCTTCACTTCAAAAAAATATTTTAAAGCTTAAAAAAGGTAAAAATTTTGATCCAAAAATTATTGATAAATCTTTTGATAGTTTTTCAATACAATTGAGTAGTAATTTCAAAACCTTTAATTTAACTTCAGAAATTGCTGAAAATTTGAATATAGCCGAATTATATAATTATGTACTATTAATGAAAAAATTAGGTGTTAACTATTCAAATCATTTAATACAATTATTAAAAGAATTATTACAACCTATCTTAATAGTTTCAATGATTTTAATATGTGCGCCATTAATCTTAAAAAATAATGAACGTAAATTTCCTTTGACTATAATGTGCTTAACTATATTAATAGGTTTTATGATTTATTTTTTGGTTGATTTTATGTATGTTTTGGGCTCGTTAGAAAAACTAAATCCTTTTATTGCTGGAATAGGCCCAACTGTTATATTTTTTTTTGTTGGATGTTACTTAGTGAGCTCTTTTGATGAAATTAAAAAATAAAATTAATATTATTATAAGTTTAAAAATTTTCTTATTACTATTTATTTTTGGAATAAATAGCAAAGTTTTTTCAAGTGAAAAGAATTTTGTTGTAGCAACAATTGACCGATCACCTATCACATATCTTGATTTAAAACAAAAAGCAAAATTGATCCACTTTTTGAACACTAAAAATAATGAATATAAAAACTTAAAAAAGTATTTTGATTTTTCTCTTAAAAGTCTTATTTCAGAAAAACTGTTAATAAAAAAAGCTCTTCAATTCAATAAAAATATTTTAGAACTAACTGAAAAAGACGCTCTTAAATATATTTTTTCACAGTATAATAATTCACCTGAAGCTTTTAAAAACTTTCTCGATAAAAATGACCTTTCGAAATCTGTTGTTATTTCAAATGTACAAATAGAAATTATAAAAAAATATTTAATAGGTAAAATGTTTGAAAAGGAATATGACGATTATTTAAAAGAAATAAGTAATAATTCAGAAAATAAAATAGATGAAATTGATCTTGAACAAATTATTATTAAAATTAACAATAAAAATACTGAATTGATTAATTCAATTGATGATCGCATTAGCTTCTTATCAAATAATGGTTATTCATTTAAAGAAATAATAAATATTTTATCAAAAAATAATTTAATAAAAGTTTCTGGAGGTAGATCTGGTTGGCAAAATAAAAATAATTTTAAACCGGATATATTCAAAAAACTTTTTGAATTTCCTGAAGGTAAAATTATAAAAGAAAAATTTGATAATAATCTTAATTATCTACGAATAATTGGTAAAAGAGTAAAAGGTAAGCGTAGTAGTAGAGAGCAAATAATTGATCTTATTAGAATAAGTAACTTAAAATCAAAAAAAAATAAAACTTATTTAAAAAAGTATTTACTGAAAAGTTCGAATCTGAGTTGTAAAGATTTATTCACAAAGCTGAGAGAGAAAAAAATTTTTAACTTAAAATTTCAAAAAGTTAATTTATCCGATTTTAGTGAAAAATTATTGTTGATGATTAATAAAACAAAAATTAAACAATTAACAGATCCTATTATTTTGGATAAAGAAAATGTTCAGTTTTATATTTGTAATAAGATAAATATTAATAAAAATGCTAATTCACAGAAAGTATATAATGAAAAAAAATTAATTCAAAAAGTAGATATCTTAACTAAGAAAATATTAAAAATTTTAAAAAAAGATGCGATTATCGACATAAAAATACAAATTAATGAAATTAGTTAACAAAAGAATTTTAATCACAGCAGGTGAGCCAGCAAGCATTTCTTCAGAAATAACAATTAAAGCACTGGAAAAACTTAAAAATAAAAATAATGCTGAATTAATAATATTAACTGATCCGATATTAATTAAACACGAATTAAAAAATTTAAATAAAACAGCTAAATTAAACATTTTAGATAAATGTTTACATTTTAAAGATTATAAAAAAAATTTTATTAATATTTTTCCAATTAACTTAAATGAAAAAATGTTTCCGGGCATTTTAAATAAAAATAATTCAAATTTTGTTATAAATTGTATTAAAACATCGGTAGAGTTATTACTTGAAAAAAAAGCTCATGCTTTAGTAACAAACCCAATAAATAAATTTATAATGAATTCTAATGATTTTAAATTTAATGGTCATACTGAGTATTTAGGACACTTGTCAAAATTAAAAAAACAACCGGTAATGATGTTAGAAACAAACAAACTTAGAGTTGTTCCATTAACTACTCATATTCCCATAAATTCGGTTTCAACAGAATTAAGTATAAATATGATTATTAAAAAAATTAAAGTTCTAGATAAAGAATTAACTAATATTTATAAAATTGAAAAACCAAAAATATATATTTCAGGACTTAACCCACATTCTGGCGATGGTGGAAAGATCGGGAAAGAAGAGTTAACGATAATTATTCCAGCAATTAAAAAATTGGAAGAAATAGGATTAAATGTAAATGGTCCATTTTCAGGAGATGCGTTGTTCCAAAAAAAAATGATTAACAAATATGATGTAGCTGTATGCATGTATCATGATCAAGCTTTAATTCCAATAAAAGCTCTTTATTCGGGTAATGTTATAAATATTACTCTCGGCTTAGATTTTATTCGAACTTCACCTGACCATGGTACAGCATTAGATATTGCAGGAAAGAATAAAGGTGATCCTAATAGTTTGATTTTAGCAATAAAAAAAGCTGAAGATCTAATCGATAGAAAATATGCAAAATAATCTAGAACAACTCAAAAGTTATGATTTTAAGTTCAAAAAATCATTGGGACAAAACTTTTTATTTGATTCAAACATAACTGATAAAATTGTGAAGTACTCCTTGCCACTTTCAAATACTGTAATAGAAATAGGTCCTGGAGCAGGAACCTTAACCAAATCAATTTTAAAATTAAACGTAAATAAAATTATTTTGATAGAAAAAGATCAAAGTTTAGTTAAACTACTTGAAAATTTAAAAGAAAAACATGATTCAATTGAAATTTATAATAAAGATGCCTTAAGTTTGCCAATTTGGAAATTAGGAAATGGAACAAGAGAAGTTATTGCAAATCTACCTTACAATATAAGTACAAAAATTTTGACAAATTTATTAAGAAACTCAAGTAATTTTAGTAAATTAACTATGATGTTTCAAAAAGAAGTTGCAAACAGAATAATTGCCAATCCAGGATCAAAAAACTACGGTAGATTATCAGTAATATCTCAACTTAACACTAGAGCAAAAATTTTATTTGATATACCTGACACAGCATTTTTTCCAAAACCAAGAATTCAATCCAGCTTAGTTCAATTCACTCCATATGAAAATAAAATTTACAATTTTAATTTTCAAAATATGGAACAATTAACAAGACTTGTTTTTTCAAAAAGAAGAAAAATGCTTCGGACAATATTTAAAAAAGAAGGTGGAGCTTCTTTTTTAAATTCAATAAGCATAGACCCTAATATTAGACCTGAAAATTTATCTTTAGAAGATTTTTGTAAATTAGAATTCTCTTTAAGGAGAATTTAGGTTATATTTAAATTTTTTATAAATTCAGGCAGGTAAAGTTGCTTAGATAATTTTAATCTTTCAGACTCTAAAATTTTAACAATTTGTTGAAAAGTTTTATCTAAGTTATTGTTAACCAATACATAATCATACTCATCATAATGTTTAATTTCTTTAAGAGCCCTAGACATTCTAAAGTTTATTTCTTCAACACTATCACTATTTCTTTTACTTAACCTTTTTTTTAACTCATCAATACTTGGAGGCAATAAAAATATTTTAATTAAATTCCCTTTCATTGCTTGTGTAATTTGTCTTGTGCCTTGCCAATCAATGTCAATGAGGACATCAATACCATTTTCCAACTGTTCTAAAACTTCTGATTTTAAGGTTCCATAATAATTTTCAAAAACAAAAGCATTTTCTATAAAGGAATTTTCAGACTTTAAATTTAAAAAATCTTTTTTAGTTTTAAAATAATAATCTATACCCTCAACTTCATTTTTTCGTTTTTTTCTTGTAGTTACTGATACTGAAAGATGAATATTTTTATCATATTCAAGTAATTTTTTACAAATTGTTGTTTTTCCAGTACCCGAGGGAGAAGAAATCACTAGTAAAACACCTTCCTTTTTAATTTTCACCATATTTTTTAAGATCCTTTATCCATAATTTAATATTTTTTTTATGTTCTGAAAAGTTTTTGGAAAATCTATGACCTCCTTTTCCATCAGAAACAAAATATAAATAATCTGTATTATTAGGATATAATACAGCTAAAATTGCATGTTTTCCTGGATATGAAATTGGTGTTGGTGGCAAACCTCTGTATCGATAAGTGTTAAAATAGTTTTTTGATTTCAAATCTAATTTATTTAAATTGTCTCCTTTTTTGTTTAGGGCATATGCAACAGTAACATCTGATTGTAATTTCATGTTTTTATCTAATCTATTCAAGAAAACGCTTGAAATATTTTTTAATTCTTCAATTTTTTTCCCTTCTTTTTCAATTATAGATGCTAATATTAATACATCAAATTTTGATTTAATAAATTTGTTTTTCTTTCTTTTGTGCCAATGAGATTCAATGATTTTATTTTGTTCAATTTCCATTTTTTTTAACAGTGAAACTTTACTATCTCCCCATTTGTAGAGATATGTATCTGGTTTAAATTTACCTTCACTTAAGTATGGTACTTCTCCTATTAACCCTGGGGTTTTAATTAGCTTTCTTTTTAATTGCTTAGAATTTGTTCCTTCTATAAGTATGAATTTTCTATAATAAATGTTATTGTTGTTAATCTTTTCAAGCACATCAATTAATGAATTACTTTTAGTAATTAAAAATTCTCCATGCTTTAATATAAATTTTTCTTTTGTGAAAAATTTTGAAACAAACCATTCGAGTTTGGAAACATTTATTTCCTTTTTTTTTAGGTGATTTAGAAAAGCTGTCTCACTCATATTTTTATTTATAATGATAAACGCATTATCATTTGTGATTGGTTTAGCAAATATTGAATTTAAAAAGTTAGCAAATGTGTAAAGAATTAAAAAAAATAATATTAAAAAAGATAAAAGAATTTTATAATTCTTAGTCAAGGTCACCAAAAATTAAACTTGCGTTAGTTCCACCAAAACCAAATGAATTAGATAGAATATTTTTAATATTTTTCTTTTTGGATACATTTGGCACAAGATCAAATTCAGCAGTATCATCATCAGGATTTTTTAAGTTTATAGTTGGAGGAACTTCTTGATTTTTTATAGCTAAAATTGAGAAAATTGCTTCAACTGCTCCTGCAGCTCCAAGTAAATGACCTGTCATAGATTTTGTAGAACTTATACATAAACTGTTTAAATTAGCTTCAAATAGTCTTTTAATAGCTTTTAATTCAATCATATCACCTAACGGAGTTGAGGTTCCATGTGCATTAATATAATCAATATCACTTGGGTTCAGTTTGGCTTCATGTAAAGCTGCATTCATTGCTCTAAAACCACCATCTCCATCTGATGAAGGAGCTGTAATGTGATAAGCATCTCCAGAAAGACCATAACCTTTTATTTTAGAATAAATTTTAGCGCCTCTTTGGATAGCATGTTCTTTTTCTTCAAGTACAACGATACCTGACCCTTCACCCATAACAAAACCGTCTCTTTCTTTATCCCAAGGTCTTGAAGCTTCTTGAGGACTTTCATTAAAATTAGTGCTTAAAGCTTTAGCAGCAGAGAAACCTGCCATGCCAATTCTACAACAAGCAGCCTCAGTTCCTCCAGCAATCATGACATTTGCCTTACCACTTTCTATAATTTTAGCAGCGTCACCTATTGCATGTGCACCTGTAGAACATGCAGTTACTACTGAATGGTTTGGTCCTTTAAAATTATATTTGATACTTATTTGTCCAGAAATTAAATTAATCAAAGCTGAAGGTATAAAAAAAGGACTTATTTTTCTAACTCCTTTTGAATTTAAAATTTCAGTTGTGTTAGCTATTGTTTCTAAACCTCCAATCCCAGACCCAACTAAAACACCTGTTTTTTCTTTATCATTTAAATTAGACGGTACCCATTTGGAATCTTCTATAGCCAATTGTGCTGCAATCAGTCCATAAGCAATGAACCTATCTATTCTTCTAAGATCTTTTGGATCAATCCAATTATTTATATTAAGACCACCTTCTAAATCTTTGGATAAACTGGGAATTTGACCTGCAATTTTACAAGGTAGATCATTGGTTTCAAAAGTATCAATCTTATTGATACCACTATGTCCGTTTATCAACCTTTTCCAATTAACTTCTTGACCAACACCAAGAGGTGTTAATAGACCAATGCCAGTTACAACAACTTCACGCATTAAAAATTATTTTGAGTTCTCTTTTAAAAAATCAATAGCGTCTTTAACAGTTTGAATTTTTTCAGCTGCATCATCAGGAATTTCACAATCAAACTCTTCTTCAAAAGCCATAACTAGTTCAACTGTATCAAGACTGTCAGCACCAAGATCATCTATGAAACTAGCTGTCTCAACAACTTTACCTTCATCAATACCAAGATGTTCTACTACGATCTTTTTAACTCTATTTTCAATGTCACTCATTTGTATCCTCACTATAATTAAGATTTTGCTCTAACATATTTGATAAAATATGCCAAGAAGATAATTTAATTTTTAAAACATCCCCATTCCACCATTCACATGAAGTGTTGTGCCAGTGACAAAACTCGCTTCATCACTAGACAAATAAATACATGCAGATGCAACATCACTTGGCAACCCTAACCTAGAAATAGGAATGTTTTTTAAAATCTTATCTTGTTGATCATCTGTTAATTTGTCAGTCATTGGTGTCTTAATAAATCCTGGAGCAATACAGTTGACAGTTATCCCTCTACTCGCAACCTCAGCAGCAATTGATTTTGAAAAAGCGGCAACTCCAGCTTTAGAAGCAGAATAATTAGATTGACCAGGATTACCTGAATGACCAATTATAGAGGTAATAAATAAAATTCTACCGGTCTTCCTTTTAATCATCCCTTTTATAATTTTTTGAGTAAGTAAAACAGTAGAATGTAAATTTATATTTAATACTGATGCCCATTCATCTTCTTTCATTCTTAAAAATAAGTTATCCTTTGTAATACCTGCATTATTGATTAAAATATCAATCAAATATCCTCTTTCAATAATTTGATTTGTTAAATCTTCTATGTTTTGACTGTTGTTTAAATCTGATACTATATAATCATTTTCGTTTGGTAATTTATTTGATAAATTTTTTAGCCTTTCTTCATTTGTTCCAGTCAATATTATTTTTGCGCCTAATGAAGACATTTGAAAAGCAATTTCTTTTCCAATTCCCCCTGTAGAACCAGTTAGAAAAACTGTTTTATTTTTTAATGAAAACATTGCGCCTCCTAATATTAGATTTTTAAATCTTTTAAGTCTTCTATAGTTTCTATATTGTAAACATTTAAGTCCTTAGAAAATCTCTTAAACAACCCAGACAAAACTTTACCTGATCCACATTCTACAACTGTATTAATCTTTTTATCAAGAGCAAACTCCATGGTTTCTTTCCACCTAACTTTATTAGTAACTTGATTTATAATATTGTCTTTTAATTTTTCAGGATTGTTTTCAGAAGCAGCTGTATAATTACATATAATTGGAAGATCAGGAACATTAAAATTTATCTCTTTTAATTCATTTTGCAATCTACTCTGTGCAGGCATCATTAAACTACAATGAAATGGAGCACTTACATTCAATAAAAGTGCCTTTTTTATTGAGAATTTAGAAGCATTATTTACTAATTCTTGTACAGCTTTGGTATGACCACTTATGACAATTTGTTCTGAGGAATTATGATTTGCTATTTCACAAACTCCAATTTTCGTAACCATATTAATAAGCTTATCTAACTGGCTAAAATCAGAACTTATTAATGCTGCCATTGAACCTTCACCTTGTGGCACAGCTTCTTGCATCGATTGCCCTCTTATTTTTAATAAATTTGCAGTATCTTTTAGTGATATTACATTAGCAGCACATAAAGCCGTAAATTCTCCAAGGGAATGTCCGCAAACAAATTCAAATGTTTGATTAATTTTAATTTCATTTTCTTTAAGAAAAACTCTTAATATTGCAATACTAACTGCCATTAATGCAGGTTGAGTGTTACTTGTAAGAGATAATTCGGTTATGTTACCGTCAAAAATTAATTTACTTAGTTTAAATTTAAGAGTTTCATCAACTTCTTCAAATACTTTTTTTGCTATAGAAAAATTTTCATAGAAGAGTTTTCCCATTCCTATTTTTTGTGATCCTTGACCAGGAAAAGCTAAAATTTTCATATTCACCTCTCTTTTAAATTAAATTAAAAATTAAATATTGCAAAATTTTTATATATTATTATATTGCAAAAAACTCCTTGCTGTTATTCATAGTAATGGCTTTACAAACTGGTATATTCATAGGGAGAATTTATGCCTTTATATGAAAATGTAATTATCTGTAGACAAGATATTACTAAAAATCAACTAGATGTTATTATATCTGAGTTTAAAAACATTATTGAAAATGATAATGGGAAAATATTGACAGAAGAGTATTGGGGACTTAAGAGTTTAGCTTATGAGATAAATAAAAATAAAAAAGCTCATTATACTATGCTAATACTAGAAACACTACCGGAAAAAATTGAAGAGTATGAAAGAAAGTTGCGTCTTCACGAGGATGTAATAAGGTTTATGACAATTAAAATTAAAACATTCGATGGAAAACAATCGATAATGGTAGAAACAAACGATGATGAGAATTATAAATAAAATTAACTTTTAGGTGATTTATGACACAATTAAAAATAACAAAAGAAGCTGTTAGAAAACCTTTTCAAAAGAAAAGAAAATCTTGTCCATTTTCTGGTTCAAAAAGTAAAATTGACTATAAAGATTTAAAAACCCTAAATAAGTTTGTTTCAGAAAGAGGTAAAATTATACCATCTAGAATATCTGCAGTTTCTGCAAAAAAACAAAGAGAACTATCCAAAGCAATTAAAAGAGCAAGATATATTGGTTTAATGCCATATGTTGTTAAATAAGGAAAAAAAATGAATATAATTCTATTGGAAAAAATAAAAAAACTGGGTAATATTGGTGACGAAGTAACAGTCAAATCAGGATATGCTAGAAATTTCTTAGTACCAAATAACAAAGCCCTGTATGCAACACCAGAAAATAGAAAATATTTTGAAGAGAAAAAGACAGAAATTAATACCCAAAATGAAAATTTAATTAAAGATGCAAAAGAAAAATTAAAAAAACTTTCAGGACAAGAAGTAATATTAATAAGGGCTGCCAGCGATACTGGTCAATTGTTTGGTTCCGTTAGCACAAAAGATATAGTTAATAATTTAGCTGAAAAAAATATTTCCATTTCAAAAAATGAAATTGATCTTAATAAATCTATTAAAAATTTAACATATGAAAAAGTTAATGTAAATTTACATCCTGAAGTATCTTGCGAAATAATACTTAATGTCGCACGTTCATCAGAAGAAGCGTCTAAACAAAAACAAATTGGGAAAGCTGTGACCAGCAATTCTGAAACTGAAGATATAAAAAAAGAAGTAAATGAAAAATTATCCGAAGAGAATGAACCTATAACAGATAAACAAAAACAAATTGTGGAAGCTGTGACCAGCAATTCTGAAACTGAAGATATAAAAAAAGAAGTAAATGAAAAATTATCCGAAGAGAATGAACCTATAACAGGTAAACAAAAAAGCTAGATTATCTCAAATTGAAGATTTAGATACTAATTATGATGAAATTAATTCATCTAAGGACAAACGAAATAATTTCAATTTCTGAAATTTAATTTCGTTTCCATTCAAATATGAAAATTTATAAATTTTTCCTGATTATTTTTAATTATATGATTTGATATGTTTAGTCTTTTGATTATTAATAATTATGTTAATATTCAATTATGAGTCCTGAAGAAAATCCTTATAATTTAATTAATTTAAATAACCAAAATAATATTAATTCAGATAACAAAACCTCTATGCCTTATAATTTAGAAGCTGAGCAAAGCTTATTAGGTGCAATTCTTTTTGATAATACCACTTTAGAAAAATCAATAGATTTAATCAGAGACTATCATCTCTACGATCCTTTGCACCAAGAAATATATCAAGCTTGTCTTATTCTTTTTGAAAATAACAATCTTGCAGATCCAACAACCTTAAAAGGCTATTTAAAAGATAAAAACCCAAATAGAAAAGTTGATATATCTGATTATTTAAATAAATTAAAAGGTGGCGTACTGTCAATTTCAAATGTAGTTTCTTACGCTAATGAAATTAAAAACTGTTACCTAAGAAGATGTTTAATCAGAATTTCTGAAGATATTAAAGAAAATTCTCTCAATATTAAAATAGACACTTCTCCAGAAGATCTCATTGAAAGAGCTGAAGAAAGTTTATTTAATTTAGCTGAAAAAGATAAAGTTGATAATGGTCCTCAAAAATTTCAAGTAAGTCTTAAACTAGCCACAGAATTGATAAATGACGCTTATCAGAGAGGTTCCGAATTACCTGGAGTAGATACTGGCTTTAAAAGATTAAATGGATTTTTAGGTGGCCTTAATAAATCTGATTTAATTGTTTTGGCAGGTAGACCTTCAATGGGTAAAACAGCTCTAGCTACGAATATTGCATTTAAAGCTGCAAAATCAAGTTTAGAAAAAAAAGAACCTGTATTATTTTTCTCTTTGGAAATGTCATCAGAACAATTAGCGCAAAGAATATTATCAGAGCAATCTGGTATTGATTCTCATAGAATAAGAAAAGGTGATATCAACGAGAATGAGTTTTCAGATATAGTAAAAACTCAAAATCTTATTCAAGAAACACCTTTTTACATTGATGACACCCCAGCTTTGTCAGTCAGTCAGATGGCTTCAAGAGCTAGAAGATTGAAAAGAACAGAGGGATTAAAATTAATCGTTATAGATTATATCCAACTCATTCAATCTAAGAGTCCTCGTGGGCCTGAGTTCAGAGTACAAGAAGTTTCTGCAATAACAAGACAGCTTAAAGGCCTAGCAAAAGAATTAAACATCCCAATTGTTGCTCTATCACAATTAAGTAGAGCAGTAGAACAACGAGAGGATAAAAGACCAATTTTAGCTGATCTTAGAGAATCTGGTTCTATAGAACAAGATGCAGATGTAGTTATGTTTGTTTATAGAGAAGAATATTATTTGGATAAAGCTGAACCTGTACAAAAAGAAAATGAAAATAGAGAAACCTTTTCAGAAAGATTTAGACGTTGGGAAGAAAGATGTGAGCAAGCACATGGAAAAGCAGAAATAATTGTTTCAAAACAAAGACACGGCCCAACTGGTAATATTCAAATTCAATTTGAATCACAATACACTAGGTTTTTAGATTTAATTCAAGATAATGAAAGGCCTTCTAAAGATTTTTAAAAATGCAATGTATTTTAGAAATATCTTTAAAAAAAATTAAATCTAATTGGGAGAAAATTAATAAATATTCAAATTTTAAAGCTTCAGCAGTCATCAAAGCCAATGCGTATGGTTTTGGATCAGAAGAGATTGCATTAGCTCTAAATCAATCTGGTTGCAATTTTTTTTATGTTGCTCAGATTGAAGAAGGAATCAGATTAAGAAATCTATTTAAATCTGATAAAATTAAAATAGGTATTTTAGAGGGTATGCTTCATCATCCTAAAGAATATAGAGAGAATAATCTAATTCCTGTAATTAATAGTTTTAATCAATTAAATGATTTCATTGAATTTAAAAAAACATTTCCCCAAACAAAAAGTATATTACACATAGACACTGGCATGAACAGGTTAGGACTGGATGAAAATGAACAAAAACTAGTTCTAGAAAATATTTCAAGTATTTCTTCAGTGAATTTTGAATTTATTATGACACACTTTTCAAATTCTAATACTCAAAATGATAATTTCAATAATATACAATATGAAAAAATATTAAAAATAAATTCATACTTAAAAAACAATAAAATTAGTTTATCAAATACTGGTGGGATTTTATTAGATAATAAATTTATACTTGACCAAACCAGACCAGGTATCGGAATTTATGGCTACGATGCCAATGGTAATAACATAATACTTAATGAGAAAAAATTGAATTTTCCAGCTAAATTAAAAGTTCCAGTTCTTCAGATAAGGTTTGGCAAAAAAGGAGATAAAGTTTCTTATGGGAGAACAGAAACACTCGAGCGCAATAGTAAACTTGCAACTATTGGTATAGGATACGCTGATGGCATTTTAAGATTATTAAAAAATAAAATGTGTATATTAATAAATGGAAAACCTTGTCGAATTATTGGATCCATTACTATGGATTCGTTAATAATAGATATAACAGACGTTGAAAATAGTAATCTGAAAGTTGGTTCATATTTAGAATTAATAAATGAAAATTTCTTAAATAATTGGAATGCGAGTGAATTAGGTTTAAGTACATATGAATTATTCACACTAATTTCAAATCGTGTTATTAGAAAGTATATATAAATAAAATTGTTTTAAAAATAATGAAAATATTTAACTTAATAGGTAAAATTTCACTAAGTACTTTCGAAAATTTAGGCAAAGTAACTTTATTCTTTTTTATGAGTTTTTTTTGGTTATTTAAAAAACCTTTTTATTATAAACAATTCTTATCCCAATTATTGGATATTGCATTTTATTCCTTACCAGTTGTAGGTTTAACAACTTTTTTTTCAGGAATGGTACTCGCTTTACAAACCTTTTCAGGGTTTGATAATTTTAATGATGAAAACACAATCTCTAAAATAGTATTAACATCTATTCTTAGAGAATTAGGTCCTGTTCTCGCGGGTTTGATGGTATGTGGTAGAGTTGGAGCAAAGATGGCTGCAGAAATAGCTACTATGAGAGTTTCTAATCAAATTGACGCTTTAGAAACTTTGTCCACTAGACCGATGCAATTTCTAATATCAACAAGACTTTTAGCATCTATTATCGCAGTACCATTTCTTGTATTAATAGGAAATATAATTGGAATTTTTGGAGGTTTTATAGTTGCGACTTTTAAATTAGACTTAAATCCTATTCTGTATATGATATCAACTATAGACAACTTCAATTCAATCGATTTAATACAAGGATTAATAAAAGCTCTTGTATTTGGAATCATAATTTCAATAATAAGTTGTTACTTTGGTTTCAATGCTTCTGGTGGAGCAGAAGGTGTAGGTAGAGCTACTACTATATCGGTTGTTACAGCATCTACACTGATTTTAACTAGCACTTACTTTATTACAGCATTATTCATTTGATTAATATGAAAACAAAAAGATTAATTAATGTTAAAAATTTGTCAGTTTCATTTGGAAATAATATAATTTTAAATAATATTAATTTTTATCTATCGAAAAAAGAATCCCTTGTAATCATTGGTAAATCTGGCTCAGGAAAATCAGTGTTACTTAAATGTCTAATGGGTTTGTTAAAACCAGATGTTGGGTCCATAGAAATAAATGGTGTCAATATTGTAAACACAAACAGAATAGACAAAGAAAATGCTCTTAAAAACATAGGAGTAACATTTCAAAATGGTGCTTTATTTGATTCTTTGACTATTTGGGAAAATATAACTTTCAAAAAAACTAGATTTTTAGGGTTTGATAAAAGTTCAGCTAAAAAACAGGCTCTTTCAATTATTCAAAATCTTGAATTAGATGAAAATATATTAGAATTATATCCTTCTGAATTATCTGGAGGCATGCAAAAAAGAGTTGCGATTGCAAGGGCAATATGTGATCAACCTCAAGTATTATTTTTTGATGAACCAACATCGGGACTTGATCCAATTACAGGGAAAGTAATTAATGATTTAATTAACAAAACTGTCAAAAAACTTGAAGTCAGTGCTATTACAATTACACATGACATTTCTTCTATTAATAATTTAGCTAGTAGGGTCATTCTATTAGATAATAATAAAATTGCTTGGTCAGGAAAGCCAAACGAAATGAATAAATCCAAAAACAATATTGTTAAGCAATTTCTAATCAATCGATAATGGAGTTTTTAAACCTTAATTTTGTAGATTGGATCATTCTAATTTTACTATTAATAACATCAATAATTGGCTTAAATAATGGTTTTATTAAAGAGTTTTTTAATTTTTTTATTTGGACTTTATCTATATTTTTTTCTTTTTTAATCATGAATAAATTAATAGTTTCTAACTTTATAGACATAAACATTATTGTTTCAATAATAACATTTTTTATCTTGTTTTTATTTAATTTCATAATTCTAAAATTAATAATTTTTTATTTTTTTGGTGATTTAAATAACATGATTAATAGCAGTTTTATAAATAATATTTTTGGATCAATATTTGGTTTTGCAAAAGGGTTGTTTTTAATTTTACTAAGTACATCAGGAATAATTTATTTGTTTCATACAACTAAGGACTTCCCACCTTTTTTAAAAAGTTCCTTATTTTTTGAGCCTATTAAAATATATTCAATTAAAGTTATAGAAAAAATAATTAATTTTATTTAAGGTAATTTTTTGAGGATTTAATGACAAAATTAAAAGAAGAATGTGGTGTTTTCGGTATTTTTGATGCAGAAGAAGCTTCAGTTTTAACCACACTTGGCCTTCATTCTCTTCAACATAGAGGTCAAGAAGGTGCTGGGATTGTTTCTTATGATGGAAAAAAATTTTATAATATAAGAAAACAAGGTCTTGTTGGCGATAATTTTAATAATAATGAAATTCTTTCAAATTTACCTGGAAGAAATGCAATAGGTCATGTTAGATATTCGACAACTGGAGAGTCTAAAGCTGAAAATTTACAACCTTTATTTGCAAATCTTTCTATAGGTGGTTTTGCATGTGCACATAATGGAAATTTAACAAATACATATTCTCTAAAAAAAGAATTAGTATCTAAAGGTGCAATTTTTCAAACAACTTCAGATACAGAGTTAATTTTACAATTAGTAGCACGTTCACGACAAAAAAAACTCGTAAATAAATTAATTGATGCTTTAAATAAAATTAAAGGAGCGTACTCATTAGTTATTTTAACAAATAAAAAACTTATAGGAGTAAGAGATCCTTTTGGAATACGTCCACTTGTTTTAGGGTCATTAAATGGATCATATGTTTTAACTTCTGAAACTTGCGCACTTGATATAATTGGCGCTAAATATATAAGAGATGTAGAAAATGGAGAAATAATTTCTATTGAACAAAGCCATGTTCAATCTTTTAAACCATTTAAAAAATATAATGCAAGACCTTGTATATTTGAACGAATTTATTTCGCAAGTCCTGATAGTATTATAGATGGAAAAACAGTATATACATATAGAAAGAAATTAGGAGAACAACTTGCAATAGAAAATAAAGTTAATGCTGATGTAATTGTTCCTATTCCAGACTCTGGTGTTTCGGCGGCAATAGGATTTTCGCAAAAATCAAATATACCATTTGAGCTTGGTATAATTAGAAGTCATTACGTAGGAAGAACTTTTATTGAACCAACGCAAAATATAAGACAACTTGGTGTTAAACTTAAACATAGTGTAAATAAATCATGTATAAAAAATAAAAAAGTAATTCTCATTGATGACTCAATAGTTCGAGGAACAACCGCAAGTAAAATAGTAAATATGGTTTATGAAGCAGGTGCAAGAGAAGTTCATTTAGGAATAACATGTCCACCAATCAAATTTCCAGATTTTTACGGTATCGATACACCAAAACATAAAGAATTAATGGCATCAAATTATACTTTAGATGAAATGACTAAGATTGTTGGTGCTAAATCACTCTTTTTTCTTTCATTAAAAGGTACATATAAAGCAATGGGATACAAAAATAGAAATAGTGAAAATCCACAATTTGCTGATCATTGTTTTACTGGTGACTATCCAATTAATGTAGAAGAAATACAAAATTTTAAAAATGAATTATTCGAATAAAAAAATTGCTCTTATTTCTGGATCTACTTCTGGATTAGGAAAAGAATTGTCAATTCATTTATCAAAAAATGGCTATCATGTTTTGATTCATGGCAGAAATGAAAATAAACTAAATTATTTATATGATAAAATAAAAGAAATAAACGGTTCATCAACAATAATTAATCTTGATCTTAATGATTATAATGGAATAAATAAATTAGGGCATGAAGTTTTTAAAAATTATAAGAAACTAGATTTGTTAGTCATGAATGCTGCAATTCTTGGAACTCTATCTCCATTGTGTCATCAAGAACCTAAAGAATTCGAGGCTGTTTTAAATACTAATTTGATTGCAAATTTTAGACTGTTAAGGTCACTTGAATTGAGTCTTAAAGAAAGTAAAAATGGTAAATTATGTGTAATTTCGTCTAAATTAACAAAACATCCAAAACCGTTTTGGGGTGCGTACTCAGTATCAAAAGCTGCATTAGAACAAATGATTTTTAGCTGGCATTTAGAAAACAAAAAAACAAATGTAAAAGTATATATTTTTCGACCTAAACCTATTAATACGAAGCTTAGAAAAGCTGCGATGCCTGGTGAAAATGAAAAAAAAAATCAAACACCTACTGACGCAGCTGAAAAATTGTTTTCTATATTAAATAAAACAATGCCAAATAATATATTTACTTTTGATTTATAAATGGATTAAGAGTTTTCTTAAGGTTAATCACTATATTTACACCTGAAAAATTAAATTTATTTTTCAAATTTTTTTTAATATATTTTATATATGATAAAGGAATTTCGTTAGGGTATGAACAGAATACTATAAAACGAGGCGGCAAAACATCAACCTGAGAGATGTATTTTAATGAGTTTTTTTTTCCTCTAACCATAGGTGCTGGATGTTTTTCTGAAAGAAACTTAAACCATTTATTTAAATCTGACGTTGATATTCTATTTTGAGAACATTTATAGATATCTATTATATTTTCAAGCAGTTTTTCTATGCCATAAATTTTAATACAAGATGTTGGTAAAATTTTTACATCATTTAATTGAGATAAAGAAATTTTAATTTTTTCACTAAAATACTTTTTTAAATTTATTTTATCCTCAATTAAGTCCCATTTATTCAAAGCAATAACAATAGATTTCCCATAATCTAATGCTCTTTTAGCTAAAATTAAATCTTGTTTATTTAATTTCTCTTTTGAATCTAATACCAAAATTACTATATCTGATATTCTTATAGCTAACATGCTTTTAGTTACACTTTGTTTTTCAAGATAATCATTAACCCTTGATTTTTTTCTAATGCCTGCAGTATCTATTAATAAGAAATTGTTATTCATAAATGCGAAAGGTATTTGAATAATATCTCTTGTCAAACCAGCTTTTGGACCAGTAACTAACCTTTTATTACCTAATATTGTATTAATTAAAGATGATTTACCGGAATTTGGTTTCCCAATAAATGAAATATTTATTTTATGACTATTGTTGTTTTTTGTAGCAATTAAGTTTTGACTATATTTAAAATTTTCAATTTTTATTAGTGAATGATATATATCATCAAAACCCTTTTTATGTTCTGATGACACATGTATAATATCTTTAAAACCAATTCTTATTGCATCTTTATCAGAAAAATTACTTTTTTTTACATCAGATTTATTTACTAAGTGGATAACATTTTTTTTTGTTTTTCTTAAAATAGAACTTAATTCGAAGTCATGTGGTAAAATTCCTGTAGAAAAATCAGTTACAAAAAAAACTAAGTCTGCATCTTTAACTGCCTTCAAAGTTTGAATTGTTAAACCATCATCATTTTTTGCTTCATTTATAATTCCAGCAGTATCAATGAGATTAAAACAAATATTATTAAGTTCTACAAATCCATAATTTCTGTCAACCGTTACACCACTGATGTTTGAAACTATTGCTTTTCTTTTTCCTACAAGAGCATTGAATAATGTTGATTTACCTACATTAGGTCTACCAAAAATAGCTATATTAAACATAAAAACTTAAATTATTGATATACTTTTAAATAACCATCAGATGTGATGATTATCAACTTATTTTTTACAAATATTGGTTCGGCTCCTAATAAATCAAAACGTTTAGTTTCTATATGATTGCCATTCATAGGATCTATTAATTTTAAATATCCATCACTCGAAAATAATGTCAATTTGTTATCAATCAAAAAAGGCCCTTTAAAATTAATTTTTTTAACATCCTTAAAATAAAACCCATCTTTTATATTTAAATCAAATTGTTTCATCCATTTAATTTTTCCATTATTACTATTTATAGCGTATAAAATATTATTATTATCTATCAGAAATAAACTATTTCCTGATAAAATTGGAGTATTCCCTCCTCCAATTTGTACTGACCATAAAAGTTTTGATTTTTTTAAATCATAAGATGCTAGTGTTCCTGAATGAGAAACAATATACATTTTATTATTTGATATAATAGGATTTGCAATAATATCATTATTTCTAAAAATTTTTGCCATTTTTTTGTTTGGTTGAAGATAATCTGAGAATATTAGTTTTCCATCACTTATATTCAAAATATGAAACAAGCCATTAAAGGCAGGGTTAATAACTTTGTTATTATGAATTATGGGTCTAATATTTGTAAATATGACATTTTCACCCTGGCCTAATTTTTTTTTCCAAATCAATTTATTTTCTAAAAATGTCAGTAAGTTATTATTGTAATCATTTGCTAATAAATAATTATCATTTATTGAAATATTACCTCTAAAAGGGAAGTCGTTTTTAAATTTCCATTTGACATTTCCATTTTTTTTACTTAATCCAAATATTAAATTTCCACCATTATGGACATATATGTCATCACTATTTATTTTTACAACAATTGAGCCTACATTAGGAAAATCGTATTGATCAGAAAAGATTTTTTTCTTCCAATTTACCTTAAAATTTTGGTTATTTATTGATCTAATATTTCCATCAGTGCTTAAAATGTATATATTTTTTTCATCTGCAACAGGATTTGCTAAACTAAAATATTTGTTTGATATTTCTTGATCTGTGTTTTTGGAAAAAATTTTTTCTAAGGGAAATTTAAGATTAACATTCGGAAACAAATGAGTATGGTTTCCGCCCTTTTGCATCCAATGATCATTTGTTGTGACTTGATTAATATTTACAATAAAATCACTTGAAGCCATAGATTTATTCAATTTATGTATATTTATATTTTTTCCTACAAAAGGTCTGGTTTCTTCATCAGTGCAAGAAAAGATAAACAGGAATAAAATTGTAATAAAGGATTTTGAAACCAATTTTTTATTATTTAAAATAAATTTCATCTATAATACTTAACCTATTTTTTTGATTATTAGATATATTTTTTTGTTTCAAAAGCTCTTCTAATTTGTTTTCTGCGGTTTTCATTTTCTTATTTTCAATCAAATATAAAATCTCTAATTCGGAAGCAATTGGCTGAAGTTCACTTGGACTAGTTAAAAATGGTTTTAAAAATTTAATTTTCTCATCTTTTGTAATATTTGGTGAATTTGTAATTTTAAGTATCAAAGCAAATTCTTTATAGGCTTTATTTATTTTTTTTAAGCCAATAATTTTGTCATAATTACTTTCCATGGATTGGAAATCTTTTTTATTAAAATTTATATTTGCTAGTTTAAAATATGATAATACGGTATAACCTATATCAGCATTTTCTATAATTTTCTTAAATATAACTTCAGCTTTTTCTAAGTTTTTATTTTCTATCTCTTGAACACCATCAAAATAAAGAGCAGCTATCTCCATTCTTTTTTTTTCCTGATAATATTCTATATATTTAAATGCTGAAATAGACACGACAAAAATTAAAATGAAAGAAATAATAAATTTCTTATATTTTAGCCAAATTTGCTTATATTGATCTTTCCTTAAATCTTCAGAAACTTCATCAAAAATATCAGCCATTGTATTACCTAGCAAAATTAAGAGTTAAATACTTGATAAATATATCATAGATTTCTAGAATACTTATATGTGGAACAGCTGAATTATGCAACTAATTATATCAAAAGCTACTAATTATAATAAAGACAAAGTATTTTTTTCAAAAACAGAATTACAAATAATATTACAAACTTATAGTAAACAAGTTTCTTCAGGGGTTTGCAGGGATTATTCAATTGATCATATTAAACAAAAAGTTATATTTTCTTTTTTTAGAAGTACTTTTGATAAACCTTTATTCCAAATAGAGAAAAAAACCAATGTTAAGAGTAAACTTTTATTTGATTTTAGTATAATATATAAACAAAAAATAGTTGAGACTAACGTATCACTTTCAAAAATTTTAAATAGATTAGATAAAAAATTTGAGTTTTTTCATAAAAATAAAAAAGGGTAGCCATGGATAGAATTACACTAAAAAAAATAGAAAGTTTTTTTAAACAAAAGTTTAATAATAAAAAAATCAAAATTGAAGGTAGAGCAAATAAAGACGACTCTGCAGAAGTTTTTATTGAAGATGAATTTATTGGTGTAGTTTTTGAAGATGATGAAGATGGTGAGACATGTTTTCAATTTAACATGACTATTTTAAGTGAAGACCTTGAAAATTAAATTACTTTCCAAGAATTGTTAGAAAATCCTTACTTATATCTTTTATAACACTAATATCAATTTTAAATTTATAGAAAAGATATGATATACCAGCAACAAATAATAGAAACAAAAAAAACTTAAGACCTTTTTGACTAGGCTTATCTTCTATCTTTTTAACACTTTCCTGCATAGATTGTAATTTTGAGACTGTTTCTAATTTTTCTACTCTTTGTGTCAATTCTAAAATGACCTCAACAGACTCATTAAACTTCTTAGCAAGTAAATCAAAGGCTTTTTCATTTGTTTTAGCAACTTTATTAAGATTTTCTTTTAACTCAGATATATCCGTGCTTATATCATACTGCATATCTTCTTTAACTTTATTTTCATTAATATCATCTTTATTTTGATCAAGTTCAGTATTAGCTTCTTCATTATTAGGTTTAGAATCAATAAGTTTTTCATTATCATTTTTTTCATTAGCTTCATTTTCTATTTCACCAAAATTTTTTTGTCTCATTAATAAAATCTTGCTTTTTAAATCTTTATTATCACTCATAATTAATATCCTGATATATTTTACGACAAATTTATAAAATTATTTTGTCATTATTAAATTTATGTCCTTCTTTTTGTAACAAATATTTTTTTCTTTTAATTCCACCCTCAGCACTATAACCTCCTAATCTTCCGTCTTTTCTAACAACCCTATGACATGGTATTTCTGGCACATAAGGGTTTTTACCACAAGCGCTAGCAACAGCTCTGCAACTCTTTGGATGTCCTATTACAATAGCTAATTCTTGATAGGTCAAAATTTTCCCCTTAGGTATATTGGCTATAGCATTCCAAACTATCTTTTGAAATGTTGTACCAATGTCAAAATTGTATTTATTCATAATTCTTCAATTAACGTGCCAAATTTAGAACATTATAACATAGAATGTTAAAATATTTTACTATCAAAATTTTTACTAATTAGATGAATTATAAAAACAGAAACTAGTGTAATGAAAATACTTATAAAAATTGCATTCCAAAAACCAAATTTATTTAAGCAATAAGGAAATACTAGAAACATTGGTATGGTTGCTATTAAATATACAAGCGTATAATTAATATGAGCTGAAATTTTATTTTCAGAAACATTTTCATAATACATCCAAAATAAAATTAAAAATGTAGTTAGAGGCATGGCTGCGATTAAACCACCTATTTTATCATTTACTTTTGCTATTTCTGATACTATGACAATTATGCTAGCAGTTACTAAAATTTTTAAAAATATAAATGTCATAAATTACAATTCAATCCAATTAATGATGATGTTATATTTACTTAAAAATTTTTCAAGATCATCTAAATTCATATATATCGTTTCGTTATATGTAAATGGATGTAAAAAAATCTTCTTGTAACCTTTTAAATTGAAGTCACAATAAAAATCTACTTTATTTTTTATACCATTAAGCATGCAAAAAGGTGAAACAGCTCCTGGTAATACTCCTAAATTCTGAAACAATCTTTTAGGCGAACCAAAAGATAGGCGGTCAGATTTAATTTTTTCTTTTAAACGTTTTAAGTCAATTTTTTTGTCTTGCTCACATGTGACTAGATAATTATTTTTCTTTTTATCTCTTAAGTATAAGTTTTTTATATGAACACTATATCTATTAGATGGAAATACTAATGCTTGAATACTTTTTGAATCCTCAACAGAAATTAGAGGTTTATGTTTAAATAACTTAAATGAAATTTGATGTTCATTTAAAAAACTCAGTAAGATATTTGGCGTAATTGGAAGTTTTTTTTTATTTTCCAAATTTGTAACTGACATTTAAGTTAACCAATGAATAATTTTTAATTTATATTTTTATAAGTAGTGTTTAAATCAGTTTAATAGTTGATTCAATATAATAAATATAAGCATTTTATATCATTAGATAAAAGAAAATTTGTTTGTTGAATATACAAGAATTTTATTTATAAGCATTAAAAATATTTACGATTTTTTTATAATTTCCTTTTAATTTTAAATTTTCATTTTCAATAATATCAATTAATTTTTTGTTTTGTTTTAAAATCTTTATTAGTGAGCGTTTTGATTTGTCTGACAGTTTATGTTTAAAAGAAGATAATATAATTTGTCTTTGTCTATCTAAATTTTCAATTTTACTAAACTCTTTTTTATAAATTAAGTCTGATATTTGTTCAGATAGTAATTGCAACCTATCAAGAAAATTTTTTTCTAATTTTTCATCAACAGAAATCATTTTTTTGTTTCCATTGTTTCCCAAGCTGTTATGATTTGACTTAAAGCATCATAAGATTTTTTCAAACCTTTATTTTCACTTGAACTAAAACTATCAATCACCTGAGTTCGACAAAACTCATAAAGTTGAAATAGATTAGTAGCGATTGTTCCGCCTTTTTCAAAATCTAAACTTGTTTGCAAAGAATATATAGTTGTAAGACATTTAACAACGTATTTAGAAATTGATTTCTGGCAACTTTTCACATCTTTAAATTTTCTTGAAATTGTAAACGCCTTTTTTTTATCTATTTCTAAAATCATTAAATGTATGTTTCTTTGTAACTCATTCAAAATAATTTTTACAATTTCATATGGAGATTTAACAGAGTTTCCAGCTTTCTCTACTTTTTTGTAAACACTTAATACATTTGATGGGTTGATTGTCATTAAATTCCTGTCAACTTGAAATTAGAAACATAATATAGTAGTATGCCCTATGATTACTCCATTAAACGCAATTAATAGAACAGAAAATTTTGGATATACTGTTCAAAAATCACCTCTAAATGATATTTCTGCAAACAATATGCCAAATGGGTTACTAAGAGTACCTCACATAGATAACAGCAAAAGTATGAGTAATTATAATGTAAATGAATATAAAAAAAACATTTTTACTACTCATTTATCTCCATCAACAGGTTCATCAACGGAAAACTTTTTAAAAGCAAGAAGTTTACTTTCTCCTATTTATAGAAATAATGAAGCTATCAGTAAATACGAAGCTATTAGTCTTGGACCTTTAATGCTAAAACAGGTTAAAAAAGATCTAGATCGTATTATTTAACTAATTAAATCATTTTTTTGACACTTTTTGTAAATTGCTAACTATATGTTTTAATTAGATAAATCCGACAAATATGTTCTCTTATATTTTTGGCATATAGATTGCACATTAACCGATGTTAAACGGAGGTTATAAATGCCATCAATTAATTCAAACACTGGAGCGTTGTTTTCAGTAGATGCTGCTAGAAAAACAGAGCGAGATATGTCTACAGCAATGAAAAGACTTTCTACAGGTGATAGAATTACAAATGCAGGTGATGATGCAGCAGGTGCAGCAATATCTGACAGAATGCTATCCCAAGTTAAAGGGTTAGAAATGTCGGTTAGAAATGCAGGTGATGTAATATCAATGGCTCAAGTATCTGAAGGTGCACTTGGTGAAATATCAGATATTTTACAAAGAGTTAGAGAATTAGCTATTCAGTCTGCTTCTGATACATATAACGCAACAGAAAGAAATTATATTCAAGCTGAAACAAATCAGCTTTTAGCAGAGTTTGATAGAGTTACAAAAGATACGGAATTTAATGAAGTAAATGTTTTAGATGGATCATTTGCAAGTAAAACATTTCAAATTGGTGTTAGAAAAGGTGAAAATGCAAGCATATCAGTTAGTTCTATGAGAATTGATGCTATTGGCTCTTATCAACAAAAGACAGATATGTCCACAACAGATACAGATATTGCAACAAGTGCAAAATTAGTCACAGGAGCAAGTGATTCTGGTCATGTTGAAGCTGATACAGTCACAATAAATGGACAATTCGGCAATAAAGCATTAAGTGTCACAGCTGATATGAGTGCAAAGCAAGTAGCCGATCTTGTTAATCAAAGTTATGATGATCATGGTGTTGATGCAATAGCTTCAACGCAACTTAAATTAGAAGCTGTTTCATCAGTTAATACACCGGCTACGACTGGCGTTGTTACAGTAGCTTTTGATCTCTATGGGAAAAATACAACCGCTGTAAATATTTCTGCAGCGATTACGCTAGGATCAACAAAAGCAACCTCAGATGTTGAAACACTTAGAGATGCAGTTAATGCTTACACAGCACAAACAGGAATTGAAGCGGTTTTATCACAAGATAAATCTAACCTAATACTCACAAATGCTGAGGGTCATGATATTAAAATTGTCGATGTAAATTTCGATTTAGAAACAGTCAATGATACAAATTTAAGTACAACTACTGATGCTGATTCTACTGACACTACTACACTAAATGTAACCTCTACTACTGATGTTGAAGTTGGTGATTTTGTTGTCATAACATCAGACCACGCACCTGTACCAGCTGGAGCTTATGTAACAGCAATATCTGCTGGTGCCTCAGTAACACTCTCAGAAGCAATCAGTGGAACAGTACCAAGTGGTGCAACAGTTAAATTTGTAAATACAAGCAGAGCATTGGCAGTAACTGGGTTAGGAGAAGATCAATCTACTGCAGGTATGGGAGTAACATTAATTGATAAAGATCAAACAACTCATACATTCGACTCTGCAAGAGTAACTGGACAAGTTACATTTGCATCTACTGCACAATTTACTGTTCAAGCAGATACAGATAAGGGTTTATTTTCAACATCACCAGGATCCGCTACACTACAAAAACTAAGTACAGTTAAATTAAATACAAGAACCAACGCTGTTAATGCACTAGACATATTGGATAAAGCATTAGATAGAATTAATTTAGAAAGAGCAAAACTTGGTGCAATTATGAGTAGAATGACAAAAGCTATTGATAATTTATCTAATGTCGCAATGAATACTACAGAATCTAGAGGTCGTATTACTGATGCAGATTTCGCACTTGAATCTGCAAACTTAACACGAGCTCAAATACTTCAGCAATCAGCAACAGCAATGATTGCGCAAGCAAGTAAGTCAATGCAAACTGTCCTTGATTTATTAAGATAATTTTTGATTTTCCTCCAAAAAAAAAGCCCTCATAAGAGGGCTTTTTTAACTTTAGTTTAGCTTCTTATTAGCCGTTTTGTAAAAGAGCTAAAATATTTTGCTTTGAAGCATTAGCTTGAGCAAGCATTGAAGTAGCTGCTTGGTTCAAGATTTGAGCTTTTGTTAAAGCTGATGTTTCAGCAGCGAAGTCAGCATCATTAATATGTGATCTTGAAGCGCTAGTGTTTTCAACAATATTAGATAAATTATTAATTGTTTTATCTAATCTGTTAGAAATTGCACCTAAATCAGATCTAATATTGTTAACCTGATCTATAGCACCATCAATAACTGCTATTGCAGCTTCAGCACCTGTTTGTGTTCCAATGTCAATATTTGCCATATTTGTTAGGGCTGCAGTACCACCAGCGTCGGTTGCACCTGAGAAACCATGGTTTGTGTTAAAAAAACCAGCATCGCCAGCACCGTCACCAGAAACAGTAAATGCTTTAATTGAACTTAAGGTCATTGTACCAGTAACAAATGCGTCGTTAGCACCGTCTAATGCAACACCAGAAGCGCCTGTATCTAGTTCTGTTTTACCATCAACATCTAATGAATGAACATCTATTTCTGCTGTAGTAGTAGCACCAGTAAAGTTAGTCATATTTATATTACCACCAGTAGCATGTTTTAAAACAACACCGCCCTGACTACCAGATTCATAAGTCGCAGTAACACCAGTGACAGCAGCTTTAGCATTAATAGCGTCTCTTAGATTAGTTAAGTCAGCTTTTGAAACATTATTTGATACAATTGATACACCAGAAGTTGCATCATCAGTTGCTAATGTAAAGTTTAAAGTACCATCTACCGTTAAATTATTGATCAATGCATAGGTAACAGCTGTAGCTGATACACCAGTAGAAGCAGCATCTTCAGTTATAGCTGCGGCCATAACTTTTGCACTTGAACCAGCTGATACGTCAGCATTCGCAGATCCTAAATGTCCATCAATCGTAATAGAAGTTTCAGTGTTATCATTAGTGCCGTCTGTTATTTCATATGCAACAGCATCTGATTTTAACTGGAATGTTCCTATTGAAGCTGCAGCTACACTATCTACGCTTACTGCTATTTCTTCATCTTTTAAGAAACCAACCTGCAAAATTTTAGATGTAAATGTACCATCTAGCACTTTCGTACCATTATATGCAGTTGTATCTTTAATTCTATCGATTTCAGCAATAAGAGCTGTTGCTTCATCTTTTAAAAAAGTTCTATCTAATGCAGAATTTGTATCGTTCGCAGACTGAACAGCCAATTCACGCAATCTTTGTAAGATATTGACAACTTCTTGATTTGCACCTTCGATTGTATCTATTAAATTTTGACCATCTTGTGAATTTCTGATAGCTTGAGACAAACCCCTAATTTGAGAATTCATTCTCTCAGAAATTGAAATGCCAGCAGCATCATCTGCAGCTGAATTAAGTCTTAAACCACTAGATAAACGTTCCATTGCTTGTTCCATCTCTCTAGTTTGTTTAGACATATTATTTTGAGCAACCATTGCTCCTATGTTTGTATTTACACTTGCCATGAACCACTCCTTAAATTATAAGTTCAAATAGGTTTACGACTTGTTCTAAAATTGTTTAGTAATTTATGTAAGAACAGATATTTTAAGAATATACTTTTCTTTGTATCAATTCTTTTGCTTCATCTAAGACATTATTCCACAAATTAATTTTCTCCTGCTGAATAACTTCTATAGTTGGATACCATTTTGATCTTCTATTATCTCCATACATCCAATACCACAAATGCCCTCTTCCTTTAGATAGCATTAAAATTGTCTCTTTACCAAGTGCTCCAGCCAAATGGGCAGTTGAATTACTTATAGTAAGTACTAAGTCTAATTTTGATATTAATGATGCCATACTTTCAATATCGTTAAACATATTTATATCTTTTAGATTTAATATCTTATTTTTAAGCTGTTTATTAATTTCTTGAATTTCATTATCCACATCCCCATATTGCAGATTTACGAATGTTGCATTAGGAAGATTAAGAATTTTATTTAAATCAGATAATTTCATTGATTTATTTTTTCCAAGTTTATTATTTACACTTTTCCAAGAAATGCCTATTAATTTATTTTTCTTAGAAAGGTTTTTTATTTTACAACTTTTAGAAAAAAGATAGGGTTTAGAATTATCTATCAAATCATTTTTATTTTTAATAAAAATTTCTCCTAAACTTGCAACTGGCAAATGAAAATCAAACTTATCCTGGTCTAAGCTTTGAACAAAATTTATATGTGGAAAACTTTCGCTAAAAATATTTTCAAGTTTAGGGTTAAGAATTGAATAAATTTGTCCATTATAATCTCTAAGATTATTAAAAAACCTAGAAAACATTATTTGATCACCAATTCCTTGTTCAGACCATATGAGCAAATTGCCTGCATCCTTACCATTCCAAATTGGTTTGTTTGTAAATATACTTTGAATCTGATTTAAATTAGGATTTAACCATCTTGAATTAAAACCTAACCACCCTTCTCTATAATTTTCTTGATTTAATCTTGTTATTGAAAGATTCCATATTGCTGAATAATAATTTGGCTTAAGGTTCACAGCTTTTATTAAGGAGGCTTCAGATTTATCCATTAAATTTAAATCTCTTAAAATCACACCCAAATTATTATGCCCTTCAGCATATTCTGGGTTAATTTCAATTGCTTTTTTTATGTAATCGACCGCTTCAAAATATAAATTTTTATCATAATATAATGCAGACAAATGGCTAAAGGCTTCAAAATAATCTGGTTTCAAATCAAGTGTTTTATTATAATGATATACGGACTGCTCAAATTGATTTAATCCTTTATAAGTCATGGCCAAATTAAAATTTAATTTTGCTGAATTTGGGTAGATATCAAAAGCCTTTTTAAGATGTATAATAGATTTTTTATAATTTTTCTCTGAATTTAAGAATTTACCAAAATTGTTTCTTAAAGAAAAATTATCAGGATTATTAAAGATGCCTTCCTCATAAATTTTTCTAGCATTTTCTGTTTGACCAATAGTCTCAAATATCAGAGCAAGATTAATATAAGATTCAGATAAACTTTTATCTTTACGGAAACTTTTTTGATAATGAGAAATTGATAAATCGATGTCACCTTTAATTTCATATAAATGTGCTACATTGAAATTTACATTAGGATGGTTAACATCTAGATTTAGTGCTTTTTTAAAATATAAAAAACTTTCATCAAATTTTTTTAACTTTTTTAGACTTAAAGCAAGATTATAATTAAAACTCATTTTATTAGGCTCAGATTCAACAGCTTTCTTAAAGTAAGTTATTGAATTGTCTAAATTACCTAAATTTAATTGTATTAATCCAATTAAATGGTTTAATTCTGCATTAGATTCATCATTTGAATATATTGTGAAAGCTTTATTCAGTGCATCTTCAAATTTTTTATTTTTATATAATTCATAAATATCATTTAGAACTATATTTCTTAAGTTTGTTTTTGATTTAGATAGGCTTTTATTAAGCTCATTTAAATGCTGAGAGGCTTTTATGTTCATTGGATACTTTTCTAAAATATCTAAATAAATTTTTTTGGCACTCTCATTGTCACCAAAATCAATAAACTTTGATGCTTTTTTAAAATTTTGTTCTAATGCAAAAGACATATTTTTCATACCTTATTTATTTATATACCTATTGCAAAACGCATTCCAAAATTTGGTATGTAAGTTGCAAAAAAATAATTTTACAGAGGGGCAGATGGTCAAAAGGTTAAATATTTTTATAGGGTATGACCCTAAGGAGTCAGTTGTTTATCATACTTGTGTTCAAAGTATATTAGAAAATACTAAATGTTTGGTTTCAATAATACCACTACATCTTGAAATGCTTAATAATTATAAAGAAACTCATACTGACGGAAGTAACTGTTTTATATATTCGAGATTCCTTATACCTTATCTTGCTGGATTTAAAGGTAATGCACTATTTATTGATGGTGACATGATTGTAAGAGAAGATTTACAAAATTTATTTACTTTATTTGACAAAAACTTTGCGGTTCAGGTTGTTAAACATGACTACAAAACTAAATTCCCAATAAAATATTTAGGATCAAAAAATGAAGATTATCCCAAAAAGAATTGGAGTTCGGTAATTTTGTACAACTGTGAACATCCCAAAAATAAAATACTTACTCCATCATTTAT